>CAZJFM010000038.1:0-23390 GCA_964545365.1 uncultured Candidatus Competibacteraceae bacterium
CCCTTTATTTGCCTGCTGTGCTGACCTACGTCGATATTTTTATTTTGCTTTTTTCGATTGCCTTGTCCGCTTTTTTTTCGGGCGTGGAAATTGCGTATGTGAGCGGCAATAAGCTCAAGCTGGAGCTGGATAAAATCCATGATTCTCTGCAAGGTAGGTTGCTTGGGCGGGTCACCAAAAGTCCTTCTCGGTTTATTGGTACCATGCTTATTGGCAACAATATTTCGCTGGTGCTGTATGGTTTAATCATGGCCAAGTGGCTGGAGCCTTTGCTGGAGCAAGGGTTGAGTGGTTATTTTGGAGCATCGGTGCAGTTACCGGTTTTGATTGCACAGACCCTGATTTCTACCTTATTGATTCTGTTTTTGGCCGAATATGTGCCCAAATCGGTGTTTAGTCTCAACCCCAACGCCATGCTAAAAAGTATGGCTGTGCCCATGGCCTTGTTCTATTACCTGCTCCATTTGCCGGTGACCTTTACGGTGGCTGTGAGCCGTTTCATTCTTAAATACATACTAAGGGTGGAAACCGAGGAAGAGGCCGTGAGTTTGGAAAAGACCGACTTGGGCTATTACCTGCGGCAAATTACCGAAGAGGCGCGCGAAGAGCAGGCTGAGGTAGAGCATGAGGTAAAAATTTTAAAGAATGCACTTGATTTTCCGAGCGTTAAAGCTAGGGAGTGCATGGTGCCCCGCACCGAATTGGCCGCCTTGGAAGTGGAAGACCCATTGGAAGAACTGCGCCGCTTGTTTATTTCTACCGGCCATTCCAAAATCATGATTTACAAGGAGGGCATCGACGAAATCATTGGTTTTGTGCACAGTTTCGATTTGTTCCGCAAGCCGCAATCCATTCGTGAAATTTTGTTGCCCGTGCTTATTGTTCCGGAAACCATGCTGGTAAAAGACATCATGACGCTGTTTATTCAGCAGCACCGCTCCGTGGCCGTGGTGGTTGATGAGTATGGGGGAACTGCCGGCATTTTGACCTTGGAAGACATTATTGAAGAAATTTTTGGAGAAATTGAAGATGAGCACGACAAAGAAGCACTGGTGGACGTGCAATTGGGGGAGGGGCTGTTCCGCTTGTCGGGCCGCTTGGAAGTAGATTACCTAAACGATAAGTACGAGTTAGGCATTCCGGATAGTGAAGAATATGAGACTCTAGCCGGTTTTGTGCTGCACCACCACCAAGATTTGCCTCAACAAGGTGAGGAAATCCATGCCGCCGGCTTTGCTATGCGCATGCTGCGGGTGAGCAATACCCGTATTGACGAAGTAGAGCTGCGGGTAATAAGCCAAGATTAGCGGGCCAAATGCCGCCCGGCATATACCTTGGCTAGGGCTAAATAGACTCAGGCTAAACAAAAGCGCATGGCAAATAAGCGGAGGCGCTGAGGGTTGCCAAATTCATCGTATATTCGTGCCCTTATATTAAAGACGCAAAGCAAGATACCATGGCAGTAATTGGTAGCATACGTAAGCGGGGAACACTCCTGCTGGTGGTAATTGGAGTTTCTATGCTGGCTTTTATTTTGGGAGAATTAATCCCAAGGCTGGCAAGCAACAGCTCCCAAACCGCTGTAGCCTACATCGACGGGCAAGAAGTGCACGTCAACGATTTTAGCATGCTCTACAATAGGGTGGTGAACGACTTTCAAATGTCTAACCCCTCGGTGGAAATGGACCAGGATTTGCAACAGCAATTGTCCAGTCAAACCTGGAAGCAGTTAAAGGACACCCTTGTTTTTCATCCGGAATACCAAAAGGCCGGTTTGAGGGTAACTCTAGCCGAATTGAAGGACATGCTGACCGGAAAAACGGTGCACCCTTTGATTATTCAATACTTTACCGATCCGTCTACCGGTCAGTTCAACCCCGACCAGGTGGCTTCGTTCAACAATCAGTTTGCCAATCCTCCGGCCGAAATGGACCCGGAGCAAGAGCGCAGCTTTTATCAGGCCCGCAGCCAATGGGCCGGACTCCAAGAAGCCATTCGCGAAGACCGGTTGAGCGGCAAGTACCTAAACCTTATCGAGAAAGCGGTTTATGTACCCACCGGCATGGCCAAGCGTCAGTATCATGAAGGTAGCGACAACTTGACCGGGGCCTATGTGTTTCGTTCCTATTTTGCGCTGCCCGACACGGCGGTTACCGTTACCGACGAAGACGTCAAGGCGCAATTCCGCAACGAAACTTGGAAGTATAAAATGGAACCGGGACGTTCCATTCAATACGCTGCCTTTCCGGCCATACCTACCCCCGGCGATTCTGCCCTTTTGCGTAACGACTTGTTGGGCCTTCAAGCCGAGTTTGCCGCTACCGAAAACGATACCCTGTTTTCGGTGAGCAACAGCGACGATAAGTACGCAAACCCTCAATACTATGCCGAAAACACCTTGCCGGCCTCTTTAGATTCTCTACTCTTTAACGCCGAAAACGGAACCATTGCCGGACCGGTAGTAGAAAGCGGTCAATTTGTTTTGGCCAAAAAGGTGGCCGAACGTTCAGAGCCGGACAGCATATATATGCACCATATCTTTATTCAGCCCACCACTCAGGAGGAAGTGGAATCTAAGCGTGCTTTGCGCGATAGCTTGGTGGATCTGCTTGATGCCGGCGCCGATTTCTGGACCCTGAGCATGCAATACAGCGAACTGCCCGAGGCAGCACGCGACTCCGGAAAGCTAGGTTGGATCAGCCGCAAGATGCCGGAAGTGCCAGAGTTTTTAGACTCTGCCTATTTGGCTATTGAACGACCTTATATTGCTGCAAATTCCAGCGGAGGATTCCATATCCTCAAGCAAACGCGCTACAGCGAGGCCAAGAAAAAGGTCTTAGTGGCACAAATAGTGCGCGACATTGAACCCAGTAAAGAAACCCGCGATGCGGCTTTCAAAAAAGCTTCGGATTTTGCCTCAGAAGCAGGCATAGAGAATACCGATGCCGTGCTCTATTTTGAGAAAGCACAGCGCCTAGGCAAGGCCTCCATTCGTCCCGAAGACATTGACCCCTCTTCCCGCAGCTTGCGCGGCCTGCCTGAATCCGGCGAAATCGCCCGGTGGGCCTTGCAAAACCAAACCGGAGCCGTGTCGCCCGTGCTTAGCGCCGGAAACACTTTTGTGGTTTGCTTGGTGAGCAATATCCGCACCCGGCAACCTTCGCTTGAGGATGTGTATTACAGCGCGCGCCAAGACGCGATTCGCAACAAAAAAGCGGAGAAGTTTGAAGAAGAGATTAAAACGGCCATGGCTTCCGCTTCAAGCATTGACCAAGTGGCATCTGCATTGAGCCTCACGGTTAGTACTCTGGAGGGTATTCCTGCCAGCGGTTTCATTCCTGAATTGGGCATGGAGCAAAATCTGGTAGGACATTTGTTCGGTGCGCCACTAAACACGCTGCAAGGCCCTATTCGCGGTAATGCAGGCGTTTTTGTTGCCGTGGTAAACCAACGAAACGTAGCCCCTGATTTGCCCGATTATCAGCAACAGCGCGCACAAATGACAGGTCAGTTGCGCATGGCCATCCCTCGTGCTGCGGTTACTGCCGTTGAGAATGCGCATCGAGTGGAAGACCAGAGGTATAAGTTCCCATCTTTTTAATTTAAGCCGCCCCATAGGGCGGTTTTTTTTTGACTTTTGGGCGCCTATTCCCGCCCTCCCCTTTAGTGTTGTTGCCCAAGCCAAGCAGCCCTAAAGCCTACGGGGTCCCCTCCCGAAGAGTCGGTCGGGGCCTCCGTGGCTCAAGGCCTGCTAAGCTTGGGCTTCCAACAGCTATCGGCTCGGTCGGGGGCGCGTAATTTTTTATTTGGAGCTTACGGTTTGGAGCGGTAGGTATAGTTTAAAAAAAAACCTCAAATTTGCTTCTCAGAGAAAAAATACGTACTTTTAAGCCATAATGACCATCATGAAAAATACAACACTTTTTAAATGGCTTTGGGGCTTAGGTTTCCTAGTTGTGCTTGGGTTAAACGTGGCCATTTTCGGGTATTTGTTCAAAGGAGATGCGTGCAGCAGTCAAAGCCAACTTACCAAGGGAAGCTATGTTTCTCCAATGCAACCGTCCTTGCCGCAAGATGAGGAAACCATTGCCTTGCGCATGATTGATTTTTTGATGGAGCTGGCTGCTAAGCGATAGGTCCTTTTTTGCATTTTTACAGCAGGTTAAGGCCTATTTAAAGTGGACTTGTGTATGCTGTAGGTGTCCTATCTTTTTCTTGGATTGAGTGGCCGGTAGCAAACCAGGATGTATTCGTTTGTTGTCTGGTGAACAATCAGGGGCTTTCTGAACTTCTATGCTCATGAATGATCCTGTGCGCATGTTTTGGTTTCGCCGTGATTTGCGGCTGGAAGATAACCATGGTTTGTACCGTGCCTTGAAAGAAGGCCAAGTCATTGGCTTGTTTATTTTTGACCGGAACATTCTCGATAAGCTGGAAGATGCTGACGACCGTAGGGTGCAATTTTTGCATAAGCGGGTATTTGAAATAAAAGAACATATTGAAGGTAAAGGCGGGCGCATGGAGGTCAGGTACGGTACTCCCGAGGAAATTTGGGGAAAACTTACCGAGGAATATGCCATTCAGGCCGTTTTTGCCAACGAAGATTACGAGCCTTATGCCAGGGAGCGCGACACGCACACAAGCGCATTCCTCAAAGCAAAGGGGATAACCCTTCACTTGTTTAAAGACCAAGTGCTCTTTGCTCCTGAGGAAATTGCTTCGGGCAGCGGTAAGCCTTATGCCGTGTATACGCCCTACAGCAAAGTATGGTTGGCTAAACTGGAAGAAGAAGGCATTCCGGAATATCCTTCACATAAAGTAGAAGGGTGGGCTACCTTAAGTTCGGTTGAGATGCCTGAACTGAGCGCTATGGGTTTTGAACGCAGTGCCTTTGAGTTTCCCTCAACGCAAGTGAGCGATCAAATCATTCGGGAGTATGCCGAAACGCGGAATACTCCGGCTTTAGATGCGACTTCGCATTTGGGAATTCACCTAAGGTTTGGGACCCTAAGTCCAAGGCAATTGGTAAAGCGGGCAAAAGCTTTAAGCCTCACCTTTACAAAAGAGTTGGCTTGGAGGGAATTTTTTATGCACATTTTGTGGCACAATCCTCATGTAGTGGAGGGGGCTTACCGTCCCGCTTATGATGCCATACCTTGGCGTAACAGTGCCGAGGATTTTGAGCGCTGGTGCGAGGGGAATACAGGATATCCTATTGTGGATGCAGGCATGCGTGAGCTTAGGGCCACCGGATTTATGCACAACCGCGTCCGTATGATAACCGCTAGTTTTTTGGTGAAACATTTGCTTTTGGACTGGCGTTTGGGCGAGGCCTGGTTTGCTCGTTGGCTGCTCGATTTTGATTTGGCCAGCAACAATGGAAATTGGCAATGGGTGGCCGGAACCGGTTGTGATGCTTCTCCGTATTTTAGAGTCTTTAATCCCGAAACTCAGGCACAAAAATTTGACCCCATAGGAGTGTATATAAGGAAGTGGGTGCCGGAAGTAGATGGCTTGAACTATCCCAAACCCATGGTAGAGCACAAAATGGCGCGCCAACGTGCCATTGATACCTATAAACAGGCATTAGGAAAGGCCTAAACCTTCTTGACCTTCGGTTTATTACAAGCACCTCGACCATTTACGACCGTTGACAGGTTGTGTTTTCAAGACGAAGTCCCTGACTCAAAGATGCCGACCGCAGCGTCAGTACAAAGCGTCAGGGTTTATAACCCTGACCAAGGCGTCAGGGGTCTTTGAAACCGACCGCAGCGTCGGTTCGAATTATGGCGCGTACAAATCGAAAGGCACCAGACGCTGCGGTCTGGGCAGGCCGGAGTTTGCCATATGTAAATGAGGACCCCGTGACGCTAAGGTCAGGGCAAAAAGCTTGAGATTTGGACGCAACGCCAAGTCGCGGCCAGAATAGCAGCGCGTCAACAGTCTCAATGTAATGTCATTCCTAGACGTCTTGTATCTTTAGCCTATGGAAAACCAGTTCGATTCTTTTCCGAGACCCGAAACTGCGGCATGGGCAGAAGCCCTAAGGGCCAGCTTAAAGAACGCCGAGGAGGCCTCAAAGTTTGTGCACGAAACCACGGACGGCCTAAAGATAAAAGCCTTGTACCGGGCCGAAGACTTGCCCTTAAAGGCGGATAGAGCATTAGATATGCCCTCCCAAAATGAAGTTGGGCAATGGATAGCCCTGGAGAAAATTAGCGCGGCGAATGCCAGAGCCTTAGAAGCATTGAATGGTGGAGCCACCTGGCTTTGGTTTGAGCATGTGCATCAGCCGTCGGATGCTGAGTTGGATCGTTTATTAGAAAACATCCGACTGGATTGGGGCGTACCCATATATATGGATTTTGGGGAGTCCACAACGGCTGCCGCGTTTTTGATTCCCGATTATTTAGAATCCAAAGGATACGATGTACAGCAACTGGAAGGAGGTTTTGTATTGGACCCCATCACACGTGCTGCACGGACCGGAAAGTTTGAAAGTTCAGCGAAGCAAAGCATGCAGGTGTTGCATCAAACCCTGCTTCATGGCATGGAGCGCTTGCCAAAGTTTCGGTGGCTCAACATTCAAGCGGGCTTTTATCGCGAGGCAGGAGCGGGGCCGGTTCAGGAATTGGCAATTGCTTTGGCTTTGGCCTCAGACTATTTGCATCATTTAGGCGATGCCGGCTTGGAAGAGTCTAGCTTGATTGAAGGCATGGAGTTTAGGTTTCATCAAATGTTGAGCGCCGACTATTTTTCTGAGATTGCCAAGCTGCGTGCCTTTCGGGTATTGTGGGCCAATTTGCTGGAGCAAAGAGGGCAGGCTTACCAAGCTCCTTTGATTCATGTGCAGCCGGGGTTGAGAAATAAAACCCTATTTGATCCGCACAACAACTTAGTGAGAGCGGCATTGGAGTGCATGTCGGCCTTTACAGGCGGGGCAGATCGAGTTTCCATGCAGCCATACGATCATTTTTTCAGATCGCCGGATAAGGCTTCTTACCGTTGGGCACGCAATGTGCCACTTTTGGTAAGGGACGAGGCCCGGATGGGAGGCCTGCAAGATCCCGGTGCAGGAGCCTATATGCTTGAGAACCTGAGCCAAAAAATGGTGGAAAAAGCTTGGGGCTTGTTTTTGGAAATTGAGGAAAAAGGGGGCATGATTGAGGCGCTACAAGCAAACCACATTCAGCAAATGATATCCTTTAATGCCGCGCAGGAACAACAAGCCTTTTTGAAAGGAGATTTGGTGTTGGTGGGCAGCAATGCCTATGTTGCTTCAGAGGAGAAGCGCAGTGGCGATTTCAGTCGAATTTTGGCCTCTGAGCCTGAAGAGCCTTTGCAATTTTTAAAAATTAGGCCAAGTAGACTTAGTGAGGGATTAGAAATAGAGCGGCTTAAGAAGGAAACCGCACAAAGCAGTGAACAGGAATGAGACCAACGTATAAAAAACTAGCTACCAAGCCGGGAGCTTCAGCAATGAACAGAGGCGAGCGTACCTTTTCAAGTCCGGAGGGAATAGACATACCTTCCGGTCTTAAGGCTGAGGATTGGCAAAGTATGCCCCATTTGGATTATGTGCCCGGAATTGCTCCCTTTTTACGGGGGCCTTATCCGGGAATGTATGTGTTGCGGCCTTGGACCATTCGTCAATATGCCGGTTTTTCTACTGCAGAGGAGTCCAATGCCTTTTACAGAAGAAATTTAGCTGCGGGGCAAAAGGGACTTTCGGTGGCCTTTGATTTGGCCACGCACCGAGGCTACGATTCCGATCATCCAAGGGTGGTAGGCGATGTAGGAAAAGCCGGAGTGGCCATAGATTCTGTAGAAGATATGAAGCTGCTTTTTGACCAAATTCCCTTGGAAAAGATGTCGGTTTCTATGACCATGAATGGAGCGGTAATTCCCATTTTGGCCTTTTATATTGTAGCGGCAGAGGAGCAGGGAGTGAAGCCTGAGCAGTTAAGTGGAACCATTCAAAACGACATTTTGAAGGAGTTCATGGTGCGGAACACCTATATCTATCCACCGCAAGCCTCCATGCGTTTGATCGCCGATATTTTTGGGTATACGGCTGCCCACATGCCTCGTTTTAATTCCATTTCCATTTCGGGGTACCACATGCATGAGGCAGGAGCGCCGGCAGATATTGAATTGGCCTACACCTTAGCGGATGGATTGGAATACATTCGTACCGGACTTGCCAGTGGTTTAGATGTAGATGCCTTTGCGCCCAGGTTAAGTTTTTTCTTCGCCATAGGCATGCACCACCACATGGAAATTGCCAAGTTACGGGCTGCACGCTTGTTGTGGGCCTCTTTGGTTAAGCCTTTTGGGCCCAAGAGTGCTAAATCCTTAATGTTGCGCACCCATTGCCAAACCTCCGGGTATAGCTTGACAGAGCAGGATCCTTTTAATAATGTTACGCGAACGGCAGTGGAAGCTATGGCTGCCGTTTTGGGGGGCACACAGTCTTTGCACACCAATAGTTTGGATGAGGCCATTGCCTTGCCCACCGACTTTTCTGCACGGATTGCACGGAACACGCAGCTTATAATTTCTGAGGAATCCGGAGTAACTAAGCATATAGACCCTTGGGGAGGGGCCGCACATATTGAGTATTTAACGGGGAAGTTGGTAGAAAGAGCCAGGGTGCATTTGGAAGAAATTGAAGCCCTAGGTGGTATGACAAAAGCCATAGAAAACGGCTTGCCTAAGCTGAAAATTGAAGAAGCTGCGGCACGCAAGCAAGCCAGGCTGGATAGTGGAGAGGATGTATTGATTGGAGTGAATACGTATCGTGTAGAAGATACCACCGATTTGGAACTGCTTGAAGTAGACAACCAAAAAGTACGTCAACAGCAGGTGGAGCGTTTGGAGCAGCTTAAAGCCAGCCGAGATTCCGAAAAAGTGAAGCAAGCCCTAGACGCCTTGCGTCGAGGAGCAAAGGCTAAGGAGAACTTGTTGGCATTAGCTGTTGAAGCTGCCCGTGCAAGGGCAAGCCTTGGAGAAATTTCTCAAGCCTTAGAAGATGTTTTTGGAAGGTATCACGCCCACATTCAAACCATTTCAGGAGTATATGCCCAGGGTATGAAATCAGATGCAGGTTTTGAGGCTACGCAATCCAAAGTGGCTCAATTTTTAGAACAGACAGGCCGCAGACCACGGATTTTGGTGGCCAAAATGGGCCAGGATGGCCACGATCGAGGGGCAAAAGTAATTGCCACCTCTTTTGCCGATTTAGGGTTTGATGTGGATGTTGGTCCTTTGTTTCAAACTCCGGAGGAAGTGGCCAGAATGGCTGTAGAAAACGACGTGCATATATTGGGCGTAAGCTCTTTGGCGGCCGGTCACAAAACCTTGGTTCCTGAAGTTATTGAAGCCTTAAAATCTTATGGACGACAAGACGTTTTGGTGATTGTGGGCGGGGTAATTCCTTCGGCGGATTATTCCTTTTTATTTGATGCAGGGGCTGCTGCGGTTTTTGGGCCGGGAACCAAAATACCGGAAGCGGCGGCTCAAGTGTTGGATTTATTGATGCCGAATTCCTCAAGTGCTTCTTAAGCCAAAGTTAAAAAAGACAAAAAAGGCCCTTGAGCAAAATAGGTTGGCCGGGCAAGCGTTTTATACTTGGTTTGTCCGACAGTCTTCTATAGGATTCGGAGTGTGAACAGTATATTTTGTAGTGGGCAGACGGGCTTAAGGGAGTCTTAGGGCTCCCTTCTTTTATTTCTGTGATGGAGGATAGCAAATAAAGTGCATCGAGCTTGCCATGCGGTCGGCTGTTTTTGCGAAGTCTTTATTGGAAGACCATGCGCCCCCGACCGATCCGGTAGCTGTTGAAAGCTCAAGCTTAGCAGGCCTTGAGCCACGGAGGCCCCATCCGAGCCTTCGGATGGGGACCCCGTAGGCTTTAGGGCTGCTTGGCTTGGGCAACAACACTAAAGGGGAGGGCGGGAAAAGGCGCCCAAAAAAGAAAGTACCTGCCTATATCGAAATAAAAAGCCCTTTGTTTTGGAGGAAAAGGGGCCAAAGGGAAAGCGGTAAAGCACGTAGAAAAAATCTTACCTTTGTGTGAATATTCATCATCACGATCGCCGCAGCAGCATGGATGACTTTTCGTATTTGAGCAATATGACCCCGGAGTCGGTAGAAGCGCTCTATGAAGCTTTTTTAAAAGACCCCGACGCCGTAGACCAAGGATGGCGTAAATTTTTTGAAGGATTTGATTTTGCGCGTAAATCTTACCCGCAAATGCCTGGGAAAGATCAGTTTTCGTCTGCTGAGTTTAAAGTGATGGCCTTGATTGAGGGGTACCGTGACCGAGGTCATTTGTTTACCAAAACCAATCCGGTACGTGACCGAAGGAAATACAGTCCTAGCTTAGATTATAAGAATTTTGGGCTTGAAGACAAAGACCTGAACACGGTTTTTCAGGCCGGAAATGAGGTAGGCATTGGGCCTGCCAAGTTAAAGGACATCATTGCGTATTTGGAGCAGGTGTATTGCCACCATATTGGCATAGAATTCACCTACTTGCGCGACCCTGAGAAGGTGAATTGGCTTAAAGGTCAGTTTGACCGGCTTACGGACCAGCATCCGCTAGGTAAGCAGGAACGGTTAGATATTTTGGAAAGTCTGAACCGTTCGGTAGGCTTTGAAAAGTATTTACATCGAAAGTTTGTAGGGCAAAAGCGGTTTTCGTTGGAGGGTGGCGAGAGTTTGATTCCGGCTTTGACGGCGGCTATTTCGCGAGGCTCTTCCTTGGGTGCCTCTACTTTTGTTATGGGTATGGCCCACCGCGGCCGCTTGAACGTATTGTTTAATATTTTTCAAAAGCCGGCAGCTCAGATATTTTCTGAATTTGAGGGTTTGGCCTACGATGAGGCCAACTTTGACGGAGACGTAAAATACCATTTGGGCTACGATGCCAAGATTGAATTTAATGGAAAAGAGGTCAACCTGAATTTGTTGCCTAATCCATCGCACTTGGAAGCTGTAGGTCCTGTGGCTCAGGGCTTGGCTCGTGCATTTGCCGAGCATCAGCATGGAAAAGATTGGAAGGAAACCGTTCCGGTGTTGATTCATGGAGATGCCGCCATTGCCGGACAGGGAGTAGTGTACGAAGTGGTGCAAATGAGTGGTTTGGAAGGGTACAAAACCGGAGGGACGCTGCATTTGGTAATCAATAATCAGGTTGGTTTTACCACAAACTATTTGGAGGGCAGAACCTCAACCTATTGTACGGATGTTGCGAAAGTTGTTCAAGCTCCTGTTTTTCATGTGAATGCGGATAATCCGGAAGCCGTAGTTCGGGCCTTGCGTTTGGCCATGGAATACCGTCAGCGCTACAACGAAGACGTGTTCATAGATTTGTTGGGCTACAGGAAGCATGGGCATAACGAAGGCGATGAGCCGAGGTTTACTCAGCCCATGTTGTACAAGAATATTGACAAGCATCCGGATACCTATTTGTTGTATAAGCAGCATTTGTTGGAAGAAGGGGTTTTAGATGAGGCTCAGGCTTCGTTGAAAGAGCAAGCCTTCCGCGAGAACTTGGATGCTGAATTAGAGAAGGCAAAGCAGAAGGATAAGAATGTAGTGCGCGCTTTCTTAGGAGATTTGTACACGAGCTTTAGGCGTTCTGAATTGGAAGATTTTGCGCAAAGTCCGGAAACCGGGGTCTCCAATAAAGCGCTGAAGCAGCTGTTGGAAAAGCTGAATGGGCTGCCGGCCGACAAGAAGTTTTTGCGTAAGATTAAAAAGATATTTAAGGACCGTGAGGCCATGGTGTCGGAGAATCGGTTGGACTGGGCCTTGGGTGAAGCCTTGGCTTATGCCAGTTTGCTGGTAGAGGGTCATCCGGTGCGCTTGTCGGGACAGGATTCCGTGCGCGGCACTTTTTCTCATAGACACGCCATTTTGCGTGTGGAGGATTCCGAAGAGGAGTATACGCCTTTGAATAACCTTAAAGAGGGGCAAGCAGAGTTTACCGTTTACAATAGCTTGCTGTCTGAATATGCCGTAATGGGATTTGAGTATGGCTATGCTTTAGGTTGTCCAAATGGCTTAACGCTGTGGGAAGCTCAATTTGGTGACTTCAATAACGGTGCTCAGATAATTATTGACCAATACGTTTCTAGCGGTGAGGATAAGTGGCATTCTCAAAATGGTTTGGTTTTGCTGTTGCCTCATGGGTACGAAGGTCAAGGGGCAGAGCACTCCTCTGCGCGTTTGGAGCGTTTTCTGAATTTGTGCGCAGAAATGAATATGCAGGTGGTTAATTGTACCTCGCCGGCCAATTTCTTTCATGTGCTCAGGCGGCAGTTGAACCGTCCCTTCTTAAAGCCTTTGGTAGTAATGAGTCCCAAGAGCTTGCTGCGCCATCCTTCTTGCGTGAGTGCGCTCGAGGATTTTGGTCCCGGCACCAAGTTTCAGGAAGTGATGGACGACCCTCATGTGGACAAGGCAAATCGTGAGCAGGTAAGCAGCTTGGTTTTTTGTAGTGGCAAAATATACTTTGAACTGGAGAAGAGAAAGTTAGAATCTGAGAGCAAGCATGTAGCTTTGATTCGCTTGGAACAACTGTTCCCATTTCCGGTAGAGCAGGTGAATGCCATAATTGACAGTTACCCCAACGCCTCTAAGTTTATTTGGGCTCAAGAGGAACCGGAGAATATGGGGGCATGGAGTTATATTTTGAGGGTAAACCAAAAGAGCCGAGAACGTGTTTTGCCGCTTGAGGTAATTAGCCAAAAAGCATCGGCAAGTCCGGCAACGGGTTCTCCCAAAGTTGCTGCGGAACGACAGCAAGACATATTGGACCGAGTATTTGAAACCGAAAAGGTATCCTGATCCGAATAAACAAGACCTATGGAAATTTCCATGAAAGTGCCCAGTCCGGGCGAATCCATTTCTGAAGTTGAGATTGCCGCCTGGCTAAAGGCCGATGGCGATTACGTGTACCAAGACGAAGACATTGTTGAGGTAGACTCCGACAAAGCCACGTTGGGCATTCCTGCCGAAGCCTCTGGAAGACTTATTATTACAGTGGCAGAAGGCGAAACCGTGCAGGTGGGAGAAGAGATTTGCAAAATCGACACTTCGGCAGAAGCTCCGGCAGAAGCACCTAAAGCTCCTTCTAAGGAGGAAAGTCCGGCGGCAAAGCAAGAAAGTGCCGATAAGGCTCCATCCAAAGAAGCAGAGAAGCCGGCACCGCAGGCCCAAAGTCACGCCAGCGGTCATCCCTCGCCGGCTGCCGCTAAAATGATGGCAGAAAAGGGCATGCAGGCTAAAGACCTTCAGGGAAATGGCCCGGGAGGACGCATTACCAAGCAAGATGTGTTAGCGGCCTTGGCTAAAGGGTTTAGCCCGCAAAAAGACAGTTTGAGCCGTGGTACGGAGCGCAAGAAAATGAGCATGCTTCGTCGCAAAGTGGCGGAGCGTTTGGTGTCTGTTAAGAATGAGACGGCCATGCTTACTACCTTTAATGAGGTAGACATGACCGCTATTATGGACTTACGTAAAGCGTATAAAGAGGCTTTTGGCAAGAAGCACGACATAGGCTTGGGTTTTATGTCCTTCTTTACCAAAGCGGTAACCCAGGCTTTAGAAGCTTACCCTGCGGTAAATGCTCAAATTGACGGTGAAGAAGTCATATATCATGACTATGCGGATATAGGGATTGCTGTAAGTACGCCCAAGGGGCTGATGGTTCCTGTAATTCGAAATGCAGAAGCCTTAGGCTTGGCCGAAATAGAAAAGAGCATTAAAGATTTGGCCATAAAGGCTAGAGACGGAAAAATCTCCATTGATGAAATGACCGGAGGTACCTTTACCATAACCAATGGGGGAGTATTTGGATCATTGATGTCTACGCCTATCATTAATCCTCCACAGGTGGCCATTTTAGGCATGCACAAAATCCAGGAGCGCCCTATGGTAATTGATGGAAAAGTGGAGGTACGGCCTATGATGTATTTGGCTTTAAGCTATGATCATAGAATCATTGACGGTAAAGAGTCGGTAAGTTTTCTGGTAATGGTTAAGGATTTGCTGGAGAATCCTGAGCGCATGCTCTTTGGTGGTAAAAAACCACATGAAGTGCTTCTGGATCTTTAATTTCTGTGTGACGCGGAAACTATAGGTTAGGCCTTTTTGTCTTGCGTGTTATCACCGGCGTTTTCTTCTTAGGGTTGGGTGCTGTTTTTTGGGACCAGGCCGAGGTTCAAGTCCACCTATTTCCTGAAATGATTTAAGTTATGGAGTCTGTTTTTAGGCTGTGGAGGCGATGTTGTTCGGTTTGCCGCCCCGGCTATCGGTGTGTTGGCCTTAGCTGACTTTTCTTGCCCCTTTCGGTTAAAAAAATCATTCACAACTAGCAAAATCCAATGAGACCGTTGATGCGTGGTGTTTTCAAGTTTATAACCCTGACCAAGGCGTCTGGGGTCTTTGAAACCGACCGCAGCGTCGGTTCGAATTAAGGCGCAGACAAATTGAAAGGCTTCCTGACGCTGCGGTCAGGATTCCAAAACAGTGACGCTGCGGTCAGTGCAGGCCGGAGTTTACTAATTGTAAATGAGGACCCCTGAGGCTACGGTCAGGACAAAGTGCTTGAAATTTGGCTGTAACGCAGACCCTGACGTTCCTGTCAGGGTTTTAGAGCTACCCGTGTAAGGGAACGGCAGTCGGGCAATAGTCATTCCAAAGTCTTTTCGGCCTGTTTTTTTAAAACGTCTAATTATTAGGCGTTTGCATGGAATTTCGTCTGTGATGATCCAGTTTCATATGGCTTAATAAAGAATAAAGTTCAAAATTAGAGCAAATTAAAAAACTGGTAATCAGGTGGTTGGTTAATTAATACCGCTTTGGTTTTGTTTTGGTCAAAAAATTAACGAATTCTTTCACTAATTTTAATTCGTTAATCATTTACTAGATTATGTTGAAACGCGTACAATCGTTTGTGGTGGGAATAAGTTTCTTAGCTGCAAGTATTGGTTGGGTTCATGGTCAGTCCAACTATTTCACAAATGTTCCGCCTTTGCAAGGTGGTAATGGGGCAGGGGGCATCACATTTAATTTGTCTGCCTTGTCTGCACCAATTATAGTAGACACTATTTATTGCGCGTTTTACACCAGCGCAACGGTAGAATTATGGTACAATTTAACACCCATTAATGGAGCGCCTACCGTTAATTCAGCCAACGGTTGGGTTTCTTTAGGAACCGCAAATATTATTGGCCAGAGTCCAAACTTTAGTACTCCGATTCCGCAGGCCATTCCGATTCCGGTGGGTTTGTTGATGCAGCCCGGCCAAACGGTAGGTTTTGCAATTTCGGGTCCAAACTGTGCCTATACTACCTATTCCGGCGGACCCTCCTTTTACTCCGACCAGAATGTGGGAATAGAGACCGGAACGAATGTAGGTTACGGCGGTGGCGGTGTGAATCCTTCCAATCATCCCCGCCAATTTAATGGCGGTGTGGCATATTCTCTTGCTAACCAAGGGTTCAATAATGCGGCTGCCTTGGGTATAAATCCCGGTTTGGTTTGTCCTGGCAACAACGCTATGACCTTGGATGTGGCAAACTTTGGAAGCAATCAAATCAATAGCCTTACCGTCAATTGGTCCTTAAATGGGACGCCGCAAGCACCCATACCGGTAAACCAGTTGTTGGATACCATTGGAGGAAACGGAAGCAATACAGCCACCATTCCTTTAGGTAATGTAAACTTTGTGGCCGGAGTGCCAACCACTATTGTAGCTTGGACCAGCGCACCAAATGGCGGCAACGACACCATCAACGGCAACGACACCGTATCGGTAACCATTACGCCGAGTTTGACAGGTACCTATACCCTGGACGGAAACCAGCCCACGGCCGGATCCAATTTCAATAACTGGAACGATTTAGCAAGTGCCTTAAGCAATTTTGGAGTATGTGGACCTGTGGACATTAATGTAGCACCCAACAGCACCTTCACAGAGCAAGTTACGTTTAACTCGATACCCGGCGCCAGCATACCCAACCGCATCAACATACATGGCAACAACGCCACCATACAATTTAACAGCAACATTACCGATAGGCAAGTGATTCGGTTTAGTGGAGCATCTTATGTTACCCTCGAAGACCTGAATATAGTTACCCAGAATACGACTTATGGCTGGGGCGTGCACTATACAGGAGGTTGCACCAACGACACCATTCGCAACTGTACCCTTGATATTAGTTCTGTTTCGAGTACCTCCAGTGCAAACTCGGTAGGTATTGCCATGTCCGGTACAACCACAAGCTCTACCAGCAATGGGGCAAATTGCGACGATTGTGCCATTCTGAACAATACCATCAATGGCAGAAGTTTGAGTGGCGGTATGTACTACGGAATTACCGTTATAGGTCAAAACGGCGGAGGCTCAGGCGCTCAAAATGTGTTGGTGCAGGGCAATGAAGTTAGGGACCATTATTTGTATGGCATTTACGTGAATGACGCCGATGGTGTTAAAGTTTGGGACAACGAGGTGCACCGCCCAACCAAATCTTCAACCACCACATTCTATGGTGTGTATATTACAGGAGATAGCTACAACGGCCGTATAGAACGCAACTACATCCACAGTCCTCAGGGAACCTCTACCATGACTTCTACAGCCTATGGTTTGTATTCTGTGGCCGATGTACTTCAGGGGCAAGAGCTGTTGATAGCCAATAATGTGGTATACAATTTTGTGACCAATGGAACGCAGTATGGCATCTATATGTCTTCGCCCGAGTACAACTTGGTGTACCACAACACGGTTTCTTTGGACGATAACAGCTTCTCAGGAACCTCAACTACCTACGGTTTGTATGGCACCTCCAATATGATTGGTACCGAAATTCTGAACAACCTGATTTCGGTAAGCAGAACTTCGACCGGTTTGTCTTATGGTATGTACTTTTCTACCACCAATGCCATATTGGCGGCTATGAACAACAACAATGTGTACGTGAATGCCAATGGAACCAATTATTATGGATACTACAATACCGCTCATTTTACACGCAGCAGCTTTGCTTCGGCCAGCAACAACCAATACGAGACCTTAAGTCAGGATTTTGCGCCTTTGTTTACCAATCCTGGAGCGGCAAACTTTCAGCCACAATCTCCTGGGTTCAATAACATTGGAGCGAATCTTACCGCATTGGTTCCTCAGGACATTACCGGATTTACGCGTCTAACTGCGCCGGATCCCGGTGCATGGGAATTCGATGGAGCTCCCAACGATGCAGGAATTAGTCAATTCATTAACCCCGGGCTTAACTTCTGCCCCGGTAACGACTCTATTTTTGTTCGGTTAAATAACCCTGGTTCTAATGCCTTAACCAGTGTAAATGTGGTTTGGAATGTGAACGGTGTAGGTCAACCTACCGTCAACCTTACGGGCATAAACCTGCCGGCCAACAGCGATTCTGTTCTGTTTTTAGGGCTTTATCCACTGACCGGCGGAGGCCCTATAACCTTCCAGGCCTATACCGACCAGCCCAACAATACTGCAGATGCTTTTGCGGGTAACGACACCACCACCATTTCCGTTTATGGCGGATTGGCAGGGAACTATACCCTCGACGGCACCTTGCCTACGGGGGGAACCAACTTTGCTACCTGGGGCGCCTTGGATACAGCCTTGTTCTTAGGTGGTCACTGCGGTGCGGTAGATGTTTTTGTGAATCCGGTAGATACCATTCAAGAGCAAATTACCATCCGGAGCTACGCCAATGCCAGTGCCCAAAACTACCTTTATTTGCATGGGCAGGGTGCCATTATGTCTGTATTGCCCAATGCTGCAAACCGGCATCTTCTCCGCTTAGATGGAGCCAAATATACTTTGGTTGATAGCTTAACGCTTATTGGAGAAGATGTGACCTATGGATATGGTGTGCATTTTATTGGAGACAATCAGTTCGACACCTTGCGCCATTTAACCGTAGACTTGAGTGCTATAACCAGCACAAGTTCAATTAACTCCACTGGTCTTTTGTTCTCCGGCTCAACCAGCTCAACCTCCACAACCGGAGTGGTAGCCTCAAACTGTGCAGTAGAACACTCCAGCTTCTTGGGTGGTCCCAGTGGTGGTCCTTACTATGGTATGCGCATGAATGGCTTAACATTTGGTGCGGGTAACGTCAACAACCGAATTGCCCATAATAAGTTTTACGATGCCTACAATTACCAGGTATACCTTAACAATTGCGACTCTTTGATATTTGTGGGGAACGAAATTGCCAGACCCAGCAGGTCGTCTATTTCTACTTTCTACGGCCTTTACACCACAGGAGATTTGGAGCGTAGTTTGATTGATGGAAACGTTATAACAAATCCCAATGGAGGTTCTCCCGGTTATACCGGAACTACTTATGGGTTTTATCTTCTTGCCGATGCCCAACCTGGCTTGGAGAATACCTTCTCCAACAACCTGATTTATGGGCTAAACAGCAATGGAACCCTCTATGGTACCTATGCTTCCAGTGCCATTGGAAACCGTTTTCTGCACAATACCATTAGTTTGGATGATCAATCGGCCACTACGGGAAGTACCACCTACGGAGCCTACTTCACCGGTACCGGAACTTCATCCTCCTTTGTGAACAACATCGTTACTGTAACCCGCGAGGGTAGCGGTACCAAGTATGGCTTGTACATCAACAGCACTGCAGCCGTGGACAGCACAGACAATAACGTGGTGTTTGTAAATCCCGTATCGGGAACACCATACTATGGTTTCTATTCCGGCATTCAGCCTACGCTCTTTGACTACCAGACCAATACCCCCGGTTGGGAAGCGAATGGCGTTTCGGCAGATCCTTTGTATTTCAATGCATTAACCGGGAATTTACGTCCAACAGCTTTGGCTGTCGACAATATTGGAGCGGACGTGCTGACCTTTGTTCCGAACGACTATTTTGGTGCAGCTCGAACCTCTTCCCCGGATCCCGGAGCTATAGAGTTTATTGTTCCAAACAATGATGCCGGTGTATTTGCCCTGCTTAACCCGGGCAAGAACTATTGTCCAGGCACAGGAACCGTAGAGGCAAACATTCGGAACTTTGGGCTATTGAACCTTACCGATGTGCTTATCGATTGGGAAATCAATGGTGCACCTCAGCCTCAGGTGGCCCTTTCCGGAATGAGCCTGGCTCAAGGACAGGACACCAACGTGGTATTGGGCTCATTTAACTTTGTTTCCGGACAAACCTATACGGTAGAAGCTTACACCAGTCAACCCAACAATGTGGTGGACGAAGAGTTTAGCAACGATACTTCGGTAGTGGTTGTAAACGAAGGTCTGAGCGGAAACTTCACCATAGACCCCAACTTACCCTCCGGTGGTACCAACTTCATTAGCTTTAATGAAGCAGCAGACACCCTTGAGGCTCGTGGCATTTGCGGTCCTATTGTAGTGGAAGCGGTAAGTGGAGTGTACAACGAACAAGTAGAGTTCTTCGAAGTTCCCAACAGCTCTGCGGTGAACACGGTAACCTACCGTTCTCAATCGGGAGACTCTACCGATGTGGCGATTTCCTTTGGTCCAACCGTTTCTACCTTAAACTATGTAGTGCGCCTAAACGGTGCCAAGTACCTTACCTTCGAGCATTTGACCATGCAGTCCGAAGGACCTTCCAACTATAGAGTACTCGAGTTTATTGGTGGATCTGAGCACAATAGAATAGCCAATACAGAACTTATTGGAGACACCTCTATTTCTACCACTTCTACGCTGAGAACGGTCATTTGGTCGCAAAGCGGAAGTGGAGGAGACAACTACAATACCTTTGAGCAAAACCGCATCCGCGGAGGCTCCTACGGTATTTACTGGTACGGATCTTCCGCTGCCGGTGGAAACGAAGTGGGGAATAGCTTTATTAACAATAAAATCGAAGACTCCTACTTCTACGGAGGTCGTTTCCAACATCAAGATTCGTTGGTGCTTCATGGAAACGATTTGATGTCAGAAAGCGGCTACACCAGCACCTCATTTGGGTATTATACTTCAAATACCGGTCCCGGTTTGCGTATCGAAGCCAACCGAGTAGTAGGTAACGGAGAATGGCCAAACTACGGTTTCTATATGACCTCCGGAGCCGGCACCAACAATGGTCCCAATGCGTTCTACAACAACGTTGCTATTGTGGGTGATTCCGGTGTGACCGACTTGACTTACGGTATTTTGGTGGACGATATGGTGAACCTACGCATGGCCAACAATACCTCCATCATTCGTGAAAGCGACGACTTGTCGGGAGCCATGGCCGTAACTTCAGGTACCAATATTGAGTCCTTCAACAACAACTTGGTAGCACGTGGAAATGCCATTCCGGTTATTTTCAACTCCTCCTTGTTTGTGGCAGCACCGGATTACAACAACTACTTTACTTCCGGTCCGTTCCTTGCCGCAGTAAACAATTTGGGTTATCCTAATTTGGCTATTTGGCAAAACCAAACCGGTTGGGACGGCAATGCTGTTTCTGTTGACCCCAGCTTCTTGGCTTGGGACGACCACCACCACTGCTCTCCTGTTTTAGATGGAGCGGCCTTGCCTTTGGCAGCAATTACCACCGACTGGGACGGAGATGCTAGAAGTTCGGTAGTGCCTGATATTGGCGCAGACGAAATGTTCGAAGGAGTCAACTTTACCTTAGGTCCGGACATTTGGAAATGTGCAGGTGATACCGTTACCCTTAGCGATTTTGCCATTGCTCCCGGAACCTATTTCTGGAGTACCTTCGAAAGCACCAATACCATTCAGGTGGTGCAACCCGGCGAATACTCCCTATTCCTGGTAGGTGCCTGCAGCTCCGGAACCGATACAGTAGAAGTGTTTGATTACCCAGCACCTACAGCTGCCTTTACATCTGTGGAGAGCTTCCTTACCAGCTCATTTACCAATGGCTCTACTGGAACCGCGCTTAGCTATACCTGGGACTTTGGTGATGGCAACGGCTCTACCGATCAAGATCCAGTCCATATCTATGGGGCAGATGGAAACTATACGGTGACACTTACCGTAACCGACAGCTGTGGAAATTCTGCAAGCGCAACCAAGACCGTAGTAGTAAAGACCACAGGAATTGAGAAAACCGTACAACAGAGCTTGGTGGTTTACCCCAACCCCACCGTAGATTTGGTGCAAATATCTTTCTTGAACATCTCCGGAGAAGAAGTTAGCTTAAGGGTCCTAGACCTTACCGGTCGAGAAATTATGAGCAGCTCTGTTAAAGGGAATGCAGGTATGCAACAAGCCACATTGAATCTTTCTGGACAGGCCAAAGGCGTGTATCTGGTAGAAATTCAATACGGCGAAATTAAGTCGCAGACCCGCATCGTTAAGATGTAAAACCTATAAAGCCAACGGCTAAAAAAGACCCGCTTCGGCGGGTCTTTTTTTTGTCCACAATTTGTTGTAAATTAAGGCTATATAAATTTAGCTCTATGAAATCGTTCTTTACCCTTATGTGTGCCTGTGTACTTGGCTCTTTAGGCTTGCTTCCTGGCCAAAACCAAGCCATGCTAGACCCTTCTTTTGCCACTCAAGGCAAACTGGTGCTTCCCCAAAGCCGTACCGGAGACTTGGTAGCCGCTTTTCCCGATGAGTCCTTGCTCATGATTGGCAACCCTATGTCCAACGGAACTGCTCGACTTATGAAGCTTAAACCCGATGGCTCTACCGACGCCTCCTTTGGCAGCAACGGCAGTTTTACCTTGCAAATTATGGAGCGGGCTACCCGCATATACGATGTATTGATCCGACCCGAGGCCATTTACCTCTGCGGCTCTACTTCCACCGACGTAGGCGGAACCACCACCTTTGGTTATATGGCAGCCCTTTTACCCGATGGCTCAGGACTTAAAACCGATTTTGCCGACAACGGAATTAAAAAGTTTCAATCGCCAAAAGTTTGGTACTTCCGTGCCTTACTGCAAGACAGTCAGGGCGATTTTTATTTGGGAGGTACCAAATCCATAGGAAAAGTTGTGGTAGCTAAATTGACCAACCAAGGACAGCTTGATGCCTCTTTTGGTACCAATGGACTTGCCGAGTTTGCGCCAAGCCAAACCGGTCATTGGTACGATGGCACCGATGCCAGCTTAGATTGGCATCCCGATGGCGACATGCTCTTTGCCTTTAAATTCATGCGGGCAACTTCCGGAAGCAACGATCCCAATTTTAGCCGAATTGCCGTAGCCAAAATATCCTCCGGTGGACAATTAAACTCCGCTTTTGCTCAAAACGGCATTGGTTTTTACAATTACGACAGTACTTCATTGGATTTGGTGAGCCGTGTGCATGCGCGGAACGATGGCCGTATTGTGGTTTCGGCCATGACCTGGACCGGTTTCGACTACGACTATTTGGCGGTAGGCCTGGATGCAAGTGGAAACCTTGACCCTTCTTTTGGTCAGCAAGGAAAAATCAAGTGGGATTTGAACGGCCAAGGAGTTACCGAAGGTTGCTACAACAGCATCCTGCTTTCGGATGGCAGGTTGCTGTTGACGGGCAATCACGGCTCCGGAGACACCGTTTATTTTGCCATGGCCATGCTCACCCCAAACGGACAAGCAGACCAAAGTTTTCACAGCGGGGGATACTTTAAGAACATATTTAACGAGAACAACAACAGCTCTTCCAGTGGCGCTGTCTTAACGCCGCAAGGGAAAGTGGTGCTTAGCGGCTACACGCGCACATGCAGCAACGGAGTGTGTGGAATCCTTCAATGGGCCGCCGCCCGTTACACCATTCCCGAGTCTAATTTGTCTTTGCAAGACCAAGGAAACAAGCATTCAAAGCTCATGTATCCAAACCCCGGAGTTTCCGGCCAAAGCATTCAATTGCCGCAAAGCGGACTGTGGGAACTCAAGAACATGCAAGGCCAAAGCATCATGCATACTCAAATGTCTACCGACCGTTTGACCCTTCCTCAACATTTGTCTGCCGGCCTTTATTTTATCGTTTCTACGGAGTCCGGGAACACCTACTCCCTTATGGTTCAGAATCCCTAAGAGGACCGGTAAGCGCAAAAGTTTCGGGATTCCGGGTTAGGGATGGCAGAGGAAAGCCCGCGCAGGCAAGGCTTCGCTTTTGTTGCTTTTTGGGGTTGGCGCTTTAGCAAAACCCCCAAAAGGCTTACAAAAGCAAGGCTTGCCCATGCGGCTTGGAACGGACAGCCCGACCCCTCGGTGCCCTTAGGCCCGAGGGGGAACCCCCAAATTGAGTCCGTTGACGCGTTGCTATTCTGTCGGCGACTCTTCGTTACGGCCAAATCTCAAGCTTTTTGCCCTGACCTTAGCGTCACGGGGTCCTCATTTACCATTAGTAAACTCCGGCCTTTCGATTTGTCCGTGCCTTAATT
>CAZJFM010000039.1:0-22385 GCA_964545365.1 uncultured Candidatus Competibacteraceae bacterium
AAGTAGTCGGCAACGCCTTGGTGTGAGGCGGTCATGCCTTCTTTGCCCGCTTCCCAGTTGGCAGGACATACTTCGCCTTTGTCTTCAAAGAATTGAAGGGCGTCTACCATGCGCAAAGCCTCGTCTACGTTGCGGCCCAAGGGCAAGTTGTTGATGAGCTCGTGCTGTACAACGCCTTCTTTGTCAATCAAGAACAATCCGCGGAAGGCAATCATGGGGCCTTCGGCTACCAATTCGCCCATTTCGTTCCAATCGTAATCTCCAAAGAGGGTTCCAAAATTGGCGGCAATGGTTTTGGTGCCATCGGCTACCACAGGATAGGTAATGCCTTGAATGCCACCGGCTTCTTTGGACATTTGCAACCATCCCCAGTGGGATTCGGCGGTGTCGGTAGAACAGGCTACTACGGCTACGTTGCGCTTCTCAAATTCGGCCAATTTGGCTTGGAAGGCATGCAACTCGGTAGGGCAAACAAAGGTGAAGTCCTTGGGATAAAAGAAAAACACGACATGCTTTTTGCCAATGTATTGCTCTAAGGAAAAGTCATCAACGATTTCTTCGCCGTTGATTACTGCCGGAGCTTTGAATATGGGTGCTTTTTTAGAAACAAGTGTCATATCGGAATAGAATTTTTGTTGTGCACAAAAGTACACTATGCGAACGAAACTGCTAAAACTTTAAGGGAATCTGCGGTTAAGAAATCTTAAGCATGTGCATGGCCAAACCAAATGCCAAGGGCACCCGCGGCCATGCCGGCCAAAATGGCCAAAAGGCGGCGGAGTTTGTACTGGTGCTCGTGGGCCGATTCAAACAAGATGGTGGTGCTGATGTGCAAGAACACTCCGGCTGTGAGGCCCATAAATACGGTTTTGAGCTGCTCGTGTCCTTCGGTTTGCCAAGCGCCTAAGGCCATGCCCAATGGAGCCATGAGGCAAAAGGCGGCAATCAAAAGCCAGCGTTTCCAAAGGCCTAAGGCGTGTTTGCGTAACAATCCGGCATACACTGCCGCTACGGGAATGGAATGCAATACAATGCCCCAAAGCAGCGGGTCTTCTATGGACTCTACAGAGAATAGGGGAAGCCCTTCCAACAGTCCATGCACAAAAAGGCCTAATGAAACCATAGGAATGGCCGCTTTGGCCGGTCCGTGGTGGTGGTGGTGCCCCTCATGGTGGTGCAGGTGCACGTGCCCATGCTCCAAGCCTTTGGAAAACATGTCGATGACGATTTGCAAGCAAAAACCAATCAAGAGCCAAAGCCCCGCCCAGTGATGTTCTGCTTCAAAGACCTCGGGGAGCACATGGGTTAGGGTTACGCTAAGCAAAAAAGCGCCTGAAAAGGCCAGCAGCAAGCGCAAAAAGGTGGCCGGCATGCGCAACATGCTCATGCTAATCCCGGCCGTAAAGGCGGGCAGAAAGAGTAAAAGGGCTTTTTCTATCATCAAAACAGGGGCGTAAAGATAGCCAAGCGCATTGGCTTTTTGAACTTAAGCGTGCTTGAGCAATAAAATGGTGCGTTCGGAGTCGGGATTCCAGTCCTCCAAGGCATAATTGCCGAAACTGCGCCAGGGCTTTAGTCCCACCTGATCTGCCAAATGTTCCAGGTCGTGCTTACTAAACAATCGAACCTTTTCGCGGTAATGATGGCGGTGGTTTCCGTCCAAAACTTCTATTTCTTTATGGGCATAGCCGTCTTTCCGAAATTTGCGGATGGTAAAATGCAGGCCGTCTAGCTGCTGTTCTTGAACTTCTCCGGGAGGCTCTTTTAAGTCTAAGACCTTTGGGTTTAGAAAGTCAATGACCAAAATGCCTTGGGGCAACAGGGCAGAGGCCATGGTTTTGATGGCCATTAGGTGTTCCTGCTCCTGTTCAAAATAGCCGAAGCTGGTAAAAACATTAAGCACCACGTTCCATTTGGGAAGGGGAAATGGGTCTCGAATGTCATGGATTCCAAAGGACAAGCCAGGCTTTTCATAAGTTTTGGCCTCTTGAATGCTTGCAGGAGAAAGGTCCAGGCCGGTGACGTCGTAACCTTTTTGGTGCAGATGTCGGGCATGCCGGCCCCTCCCGCAGGCTAAATCCAGCACCTTGCTTTGTGGCTTGGGTTGGATGAATTCGAAGAGCCGGTCCAGGAATTGCGCGGCTTCCTCTTCGTTTCTGTGCCGATAGAGGATGGGGTAGTAGGGGGAATCAAACCAGGACTCGAACCAGTGGGCGCTCATATGTGCAACTTTGTTGCAAAAGTAAAAAGAAAGGGGGAATTTTGAACTTTTTTAGCGCACCGTGAGGGTTTCGCTGGTCAGGTCGGCCTGAGCCTCTCCATGAAGTTCTTTGAGCAGGGCATCCACTTCTTCGTGGCTGAAGTTGCAGAACCAACGATCGGCCCGTTCCTGAATGCTGGGCAATCCTTTGCCGCGTACCGTATCGGCAATGATTGCATTGGGTTTTCCTGCTTCCATAGGAAACTGAGCAAAGGCTTGGTCTAGGGCGTCAAAATCGTGGCCGTTGATGCGTTTTACGGCAAAGCCAAAGGCCTTGAATTTGTCTTGTAGGGGCTCCAAGGGAATCAGCTCTTCGGTGCGGATGTTGGCTTGAAAGTGGTTTCGGTCCACCACCCAAATGAGGTTGTCGAGTTGGTAAGCCTGGGCTACCAAAGCGGCTTCCCAGCAAGTTCCTTCGTTGAGTTCCCCATCACCGGTAACCACCACCACTTTGTTGTTTCCCCCTTTCATTTTAATGTCCATGGCCAATCCAATGGCCACGCTGGGTAGGTGACCTAAGGAGCCGCTGTGGAATTCAATGCCGGGTACTTTTCGGTTGGGGTGCCAGTAAATGGAGTCGGAGCTTTTTAGGTGGTTTTTGAGTCGGTCTTTTTCTATCCAGCCCAATTCGGCCAAAGTTCCGTAGAGGGCGGGCACGTCGTGTCCTTTGGATAGGAGCAAATAATCACGGTTTGGATCTTCGAGTCGATCCGGTGCAATGTCCAGAAATTGAGTGTAGAGGTACACAAACAAATCGGCGCAGGAAAGGGAGGCTCCGATAAAGCAACCTCCGTCGGTGCTCATGCGCACGATATGTTCCCTAACCTTTAGGGCTAGGCTTTGCAGTTCTTCTTTTGTTTTGGCTTCCATGCTATAGATTTTTGGTTTGGTCTTTCCGCACGGTTTGCAGATCCTCCAAGTGATTTCGGTACCAGTTTACGCCGGCAAAGGCCGCATTGATTTGGTAAATATCCGGATTCTTATCCAAAAGCTGAAGGATATCGTCTAGACCAAACATGGGTTTTGTGGGGTATAAGGCCTCGTAAACGGCACGTATAAAGCTATAGTCTTCCGGATAATCGATGGTGAATCGGTGCGACATGCTGTAATCGAGTCCGGAATCCCAAGCCACATTGCCGATACGAAAGCGGTGGGGATTGTCCCAAATAAAGGGGGTGGTGTGTTCTCTTTCGTGGGCTTTTTGAGCTTCCTTCCAGGCCGTTTCCAATATGGGCATGGGCATAACTTCTACGTCCATGCCGTCGGGCCAGGTGGGCGGATGCAAATTGCTTACAAAATCAAAGGCTTGTGCGTGGTCCAAATAGTATTGAACGACCAAATCAATGACCTTTGGGTCAATGAGGGGAACGTCGGAGGGGATTTTGAGCACGATATCGGCATCAAAAGCTTTGGCGGCTTGGTAGTGTCGGTCGAGCAAATCGTTTTCGCTTCCGCGGAAACAGGGCCACTTGCGGTTTTTGCAAATACCTTCGAGGGCGTCGTTTTCGGAGGATTCCGGAATGGCAAGCACAACGGTCCCGCTGAGTTTAGCGGCCATTACCCGTTCCACCATGCGTTCTAAGAGGGTGGCGCCCATGAGATCGAGCGTTACCTTGTCGGGAAGCCGGCTAGAGCCTCTGCGGGCTTGCACTACAGTAAGCACCTTTGGCATTAGGAAGGGCTGTTTTGTAAGCTGCGTTGCTTTAAGAAGGCGGTTCCGGGACCTTCGAATTCGATGTATTCCCGTCCGATTTGAGCAATGGTTTCGGCCGAGGTGCCGCCATTTTGGAGGGGCATAAGTTCGCGGAGCTCGTCTACATCAAAATAGGAGTGCACTTTTTTGCCAAGGGCCATGCCCACGTACACCACGGTGGAGTATTGGGTGATTAATTCCTGGCAATTGGCAATCATGTGGTTGGTATCCTCTTTTTGGAAAACGAGGGTGTCTTCCGGGGCATACTGCATGATTTCTTTGTAGGCCCGATCCCAAATTTCGTTGGGGTGCAATTTAAACACCAAGGGCCTTCCGGCGGCAATGTCTACGCACTGTTTAATGAATGCGGGCCGGTCTTCGCGTTTAAAGGTTTCGCGAATATCGCTGGAGCAGACCAGTACATAGTCTTTGTAGGGGAAGTCGTTGTCGAGAAATTGGGCACAATCGTCAAAGTTGGGCATTCCGGTAACTACAATGCGGTCTTTTTCGGTGCCCATTTTGCTGAAGAAGTTTTTGTAGCCTTGGGAGGCGGCGCAATAAATATCGGCGGCATTCATAGAGCCATTTAGGCTGGTTCTTAAGGCCATATACCCCGGAAGGCCTAGTTTTTTTACCAGCTTTCCCCACCAGTCGATGGGGTCAATCATTCCCTCTTGCACCCAAATGGATTTGGTGCGTGCGGCTACTCTCGGAAAAATAGAGTCGGTACAAAGAAAAACTAAGGCGTAGTCGTTGTAGTTTTTTTCGCCGCGGTAATCGTATTGCAGGCCATGGTCTTGAACGAATTGCTCGCCTTTCTTTTTGAACCGGCCGGACATGATGGTATTTTCGACTAAGCCTAAAGCTTTAGTTGCGCGTTCCCAGGGTTTATCGGGGAAGAATTGGGTAAACCAGCAATCAAAATCGTCTTTGAGGTGCTGGTAAATAGCGAACATTTGGGTGGTTTGGTTCGGGGAACCGATAATAAAGAGTATTTTTTGCTTTTTTGGCATGAGCTTAAGCGTCTACCCGTAGGAAGGTTACAGACTTGCCAATGAAGGAAAATCCTAGATATCCGCGAATTTCGGCGGTATCTCCATCGGTAAGTGAAATTTTGCAGCCGTAGGTTTTGCCGTGTTCGGGATCGTATAAGGAGCCTTTTCCCCATTCGTCGTCGCCCATATACACCAAATCTTTAACGATACGCAGCCCAATAAAAGGAATACTGCGGAGGTTGGGATCCGGGTTAAACTTATCGGTTTTAAGGGTTCCGTCGGGCCAATTGGGTTTTTCGAGCCAAACGATTTTTCCGAAGTATTTGGAGCCCAGGCGCTCTATTTTAACTTTAACTGTTTTTTCGTCGTTGATCCAGATGCCAATAAGGGCTTCAGAACCAAAACGTTCTTCGGTAGGAGCCGGGCTAAAGGACCAAATCATGGGCAATAAAACCAGGAAACTTAGAACAATGCCTCTTTTCATGACTAGTGAATGCATACAATTTCAGGTACAAAAGTAGGGGAATAGCGGCAGCTTGTCACGGATTTTGGTCACTTTCACAAATAAATAGTGTTAAGAGCACCCGCCGTTTGCCTTGAAAGGCCTTGATTTTAGGCGGTTTGGAAACTTAGGGCGAGATAAAAGTTTCTTGGGTTTACACGCCTGCTTTTCCACCTTCCAGAAATAGGGCTTTGAGCTCTTGGGCATCTTTGGGTTGCATTTTACCGGCTAGAATTAGGCTCAGTTGCTTGCGGCGCAGTGCTCCCTCGTATCGGCGCTTTTCTTCCTCGGTTTCCGGAACCAAAGTGGGCACCTGAATGGGTTGGCCTCGTTGGTCTACGGCAACAAAAGAATAAATGGCTTCGTTGCATTTGGTTTTTTTGCCGGTATCGTGGTTTTCGACCCACACGTCGATAAACACCTCCATGGACGAGGTAAAGGCTCGGGAAACCTTGGCTTGCAAAGTCACCACATCGCCAAGGGCAATGGGGTGGTTAAAACTCACGTTATTGACTGAGGCGGTAACAACCACGCGTCGGCAATGTCGGTAGGCCGCCACTGCGCTAATGACATCCATCCAATACAGCAGGCGGCCACCCATGAGGTTGCCCAAGGTGTTGGTATGGTCCGGCATTACAATTTCGGTAGTGATGGCCAAAGACTCCGAAGCTTTTTTGGGGTTCAGCATAAATGTAATCTGTACAAAAAGCAGGCCATGTTTTTACATAAAGAGCTCGTCGTTATTTCGAGCTATTCGGGTGCGTGCTCTTTCTAAATCTTCGGGTGTATCAATGCCCGGCGGAATGTTTTCGCTGCGCCAAATGCCAATGCTGAGCCCCCGGTCCAGCCAAGCCAGCTGTTCCAATTTTTCGGATTCGGCCAAGGGGGAGCTTAGGGCCAACTTAGAGCTGGTGCAGGCTTCGGAGCTAAAGGCATAGAGTCCAATATGCCTCCAGTGGTTTTGTTTTAGGAGCCAGCGGTCTACAGGTTCATCACGCACAAAGGGTATGGCATGCCTGCTGAAATAATGTACTCTGCCGTTGAATTCAGAAAAAGCCACTTTTACCACCTGCGGTGCTTGCAGGTCTTTTAAGTCAGAAATGGGCGCAGCAACTGTGAGCACCTCTTCTTTTCGCTCCAGCCTTTCTAGGCAAAGGTCTTCTATGAGTGTTGTAGGAACAAAAGGCTCGTCGCCTTGCACATTGATCATTCCTCCGTAAAGCGCGCCATTGGTGCTTAAATTATGCCAGAGTTCCAGACATCGGGAGGTGCCGGTGAGGTGTTCTTTTTTGCTTAAGAACACCTTGGCCCCGAAAGCTTCGGCTTGTTCAAGAATGAGCTCACTGTCGGTGGCAATGACCACATCCACGGGGTGCTTAACCGCCATGCATTGACTCCATGTGCGTTGGAGTACGGTTTGTCCACCTAAATCCAAAAGCAGTTTGTTGGGCAAACGGCTGGATTTAAGTCGGGCCGGGATTACTATGAGCAGCGGAAGTTCAGATTTTTTAAGCATAGGGTTCTTTGCTCAAAATTATGAAAAATGAAGATTGTTTTGGAGTAAAGGTGGCTTAAAGTCTAGAGCCAGATAAAACGAGATTTTGGCGCCCGGGTGCAGGCAGCCAGCGGTTTGATGTCTTTGGCTTTTGCCGGCCTAGGAGCGAGGAGGCTGAGGAACGAAGACCCCGGAGCCCTCGGGCGGCAGCCAAAGACAAAAACCCTAGCGCCGGAGACCGGAAATGCGCCCCAAATTATGTATATTTGAAAGTCCTTTGCCCGCAAACTTGTATTATGTCAACACGCGCATTGCAGCGGGTATTGTTTTTGGACATTGAAACGGTGCCTCAATACCCCAAATTGGAGGCGTCTCCTCCTGATTTTCAGGCCCAATGGGCCCACAAAGCCAAATGGTTGGATCGTCTTGGACAGGATTCCGATTACCAACGTGCCGGAATTTATGCCGAGTTTGGTCGGGTGGCGGCTTGGGCTGTTGGATGGTTGGTTTGGGAAGAGGGGCAAAGTCCCAAATTGCATCGAAGAAGCATGGCTCATGCCTCGGAGTGCCATTTGCTGGAGGAGTTTGCTTCGCTTTTGGAGCAATTGAGCTCGGAAGGAGATGCTTGGAGTTTGGCCGCTCATAACGGTCGGGAGTTTGATTTTCCGTTTTTGGCGCGGCGCATGCTGGCTTGCCGCGTTTTGCTTCCTGAGCTCCTCGATAACCGAGGCCGTTATGCCCGCAACGGTCGTTTGTTGGATAGTTTAGAGGCTTGGAAGTTTGGCGATTACAAGCACAGTGTGGGATTAGAAACCCTTGCGCGGACTCTGGGCTTACCCGCTGGCAAGCAGCTCATGACCGGGGCTGAGGTATACCACTATTGGTACGAGCAACAAAATTTAGACGCTATTGCCGCTTATGCCGAGGAGGACGTACTTCAGTTGTGTCGGATAATGTGTGTGTTGGGTGGGCATTTTCGTCTTGCGGAGCAATTGTGCGGGGCGGATTCGGTGGCAGATGCCGGCGCAAAAAAAGCAATGGCTAGCCGAAGCTAGCCATTGTTTGGGTTTTAGAAAAAACACGTATGCTTTCTCAAGGCAAAGATAAACCCCTCAATTTCAGAAAGCAAGCCTTTTAAGCAGGAGTTTTAGCATAGAGTTATTTATACAGCGCTTAGAATCCGTTTTAAAGGTGCTTTTTTTGGGTGGTTGGTTTAGGGGGAGTTTTGGGCCCTGGAATCTTTGGAGTTCAGGGAAATTAGTCCGCCCTTGCGTCGGTCCTGCTTCCCGGCACGCGCCGGGGTGGGGCTGCGGTGGTTCCGCAAAGCTACACCTCCTCGCCCTCGCCCCGGCAAGCGTGCCGGGTGCGCAGGGCCCTTTGCCGGTCGGGGGGGCCATTCTTTTGAGTCTATGCTCCAAAAGCCAAACCGCTTGCGCCATTGCCGATTTGAATAGGGGCTTTGGTCGGGTAAGCGACAGGCAGCTATCGCTTTTCGCCTGCTGCTCCCTATCTTTGATTCATGAGACCATGGTGGGTAATAGCAGTATTTGGGCTTGGCGTATTGGCCTTTTGGAGTTGTGGGGACAAGCGTTTAGAGCAACATTTTAAAGAGATTGTGGAGGCGGAAAGCGGTTATTTTAGAGGGAGTAGCCTAGGGGACCCCTTGGATGAGGTTTTGGAGCGCGAGGACGGCAAGGCCCTTGTTTTTCAAGATTCGGCCTTTGCTAAATTCCATTTTCACTATTCCGATACCGAATATTACGAAGTAAGCTATCGTTTTTTTGAAGGAAAATTGGACGAAATCCACGTACAGGTGTTTTTAGGAAGCGAAGATGAGGGCGCCTTGGTGACCGGACTATTTACGGATTGGTATGCGCAGCGGCTTGGAACAGCAGCCAGGGAAAGTCGGGGCACCCTTTATTTTGAAAATCAAGAAGTGCGTGTTGAGGTGTTTGACGAAAGTCCTCTTTACGAGGCTGGAGTGGTGCGTTTGACCATAAGTTATCCTCAAGGGAGTTCAGCACCTTTAGTCATGTAATGAATGATGAAGGAAGTGCTTAAAATACAAGACTTAAAGGTTTCTTTTGGCTCCCATGAGGTAGTCCATGGCGTTTCTTTGTCAGTGAAGGCCGGAGAAACCCTAGCCTTGGTGGGAGAGTCGGGTTCCGGGAAATCGGTGACCTGTTTGTCCATAATGCGGTTGCTGGATGCTTCCTATGGCGGCCAAATTGCTTTGTTGGGGGCTAGTGGTGCAGAGCAGGTGCTTCAAATGAGTGAAAAGGCCTTGCAGGGCATTCGAGGCCGTAGGGTATCTATGGTGTTTCAGGAGCCCATGACCTCGCTCAATCCAGTATATACTTGCGGGTATCAGGTGGCCGAAGTCATGCGGCTGCATGAAGGGATCTCGAAAAAAGCAGCAAAGGCAAGGTGTGTAGAGCTTTTTCGCGAAGTTCAGCTGCCCCGACCTGAGGCGATGCTGCGGGCTTACCCACACCAAATTTCAGGCGGGCAAAAACAGCGGGTTATGATTGCCATGGCTTTGGCCTGCGGCCCGGAATTGCTGATTGCCGACGAGCCCACCACCGCCTTGGATTTAACGGTTCAGAGGCATTTGCTGGATCTGTTTCACCGTTTGCAGCAGGAGCGAGGGATGGCCATGTTGTTTGTGACGCATGATTTGGCGGTAGTCCGTCAGATTGCTCATCGGGTGGCCGTGATGTATCAAGGCAACTTGGTAGAACAGGGGAGCGCAGACCAGGTTTTGCAAAGTCCTGAACACGCTTATACCAAAGGATTGTTGGCTTGTCGTCCGGCACCGGGAAGGCGGAGCCTGCGTTTGCCTACGGTAAAAGACGCATTATCGGAGCGTCTGAATGCACCTGAATTTACCCAAGAACGTCCAAAGCCAAGGGAGGGAGAGGAGCTGCTTCGGGTACAGGATTTGGAGGTGCATTATTTGTTGGAAAAGGACTGGCTTGGAAGACCACGGAAATGGCTAAAGGCAGTAGATGGTGTGAGTTTTGAGCTGAGGCAGGGCCGCACCTTAGGTTTGGTTGGGGAATCCGGCTGCGGAAAGTCAACTTTAGGTAGAGCCGTGTTGCGCTTGCAGGAGCCCACCGGAGGCAAGGTGTTTTTGGAAGGGGAAGACTTGGGGCGATTGTCGGCCGGGGAGTTGCGAAAAAGGCGGCGGAGTATGCAGCTGATTTTTCAAGACCCATTTGCCTCCTTAAATCCAAGAATGCGGATAGGAGAAGCCGTTGCAGAGCCGATGTGGGTGCATCGCATGCATTCCACCAAGCAACAATGCCGAGATGCGGCGGTGGAATTGTTGGAGCAAACCGGGATTGAAAGTTCCATGTTGAAGCGCTTTCCTTATGAGTTTAGTGGGGGGCAAAGGCAGCGCATAGGCATAGCCCGTGCATTAGGGCTTAAGCCAAAGTTGTTGGTTTGTGATGAGTCGGTTGCGGCCTTGGACTTAAGTGTTCAGGCGCAGATACTAAATCTTCTGCTGGAATTGCAGGAACGATTTGGGCTAAGTTATTTGTTTATTTCTCACGATTTGAATGTCGTGCAATTTCTTAGCGACTACATGATGGTAATGAAAGATGGAAAGGTCGTAGAAGAAGGCGAACCCAAAGACTTGTTTGCTTCACCCAAAGAGGCCTACACTCAGCGTTTAATGGAGGGCTTGCTTAGGGTGTGAGGCTTTGGTCCAAGGAGAATCGCTTCCCAAAAATCAAGAAATAGCGCACCTTTCCACCACCCACAATACGGATGTCGGGAGGTCTTCCTGAAAGCAGTTGTAGCAAGGCCGGGGCGTTTCCTAACAACTGTTTCGGTGTTAAGGATAGGTCTAAAGGGTATGTTTCTTCCGAGTTTCTTCGGATTTTAATGACCTTATCGCCTTGGATTTGAGCAATTTCTTTACCATTTACTTGCACTGCCACCTTAAGCTGTTTTACCCTTAAGCCAAAAAAGTTGGGGTTTTTAAGCTTGATGTTGAGCCTAGCCATGGATGTTGAGCCCGGGCTAAGGCTTAATCCGGTAGGCCGAGGCACCCCAACCTTACATGCCCAAAAAAAACTAAAGGTTAGGAGAATAAGGAAATGTTTCATCCCTTCAACTTGGTGTAATGGTGAAAAAACCAAGGAATGGTTTCAATGCCTTTATTGAAATTAAAGATGCCATAAGATTCATTTGGGCTGTGTAGGGCATCGATATCCAGGCCAAAGCCCATAAGCACCGATTTAAGCCCAAGTACTTCTTCGAACAAAGCTACGATAGGGATGGATCCGCCCCCGCGTTTTGGAATTGGCTCCTTTCCAAAGGTTTCTTGAATGGCTAAACTGGCGGCTTGGTACTCCGGGGAGTCGGTAGGTGTTACCACCGGTTCACCGCCGTGATGGGGGCGAACTTCTACCTTAACCGATTTGGGAGCTAGGGCCTTAAAATGTTTGGCAAAAAGTTCGGTTATTTTGTCGCTGGATTGATTGGGGACCAGGCGCATGGAAATTTTAGCATAGGCCTTGGACGGAAGTACGGTTTTGGCTCCTTCGCCAATGTATCCGCCCCAAATGCCATTTACGTCAAGGGTTGGGCGAATTCCAGTGCGCTCTAAGGTGGAGTAACCTTCTTCGCCGTGCACCTGATCGATTTCCAGGTCACTGCAATAGGCTACTTTGTTGAATGGAGCAGCATTTAATGCGGCGCGTTCTTCGGCACTCAATTCTTGCACATCGTCGTAAAAACCGGGAATGGTGATGCGGTTTTGTTCGTCCTGCAACTTGGCAATCATTTGGGCCAAAATGTTAATGGGGTTGGCAACTCCGCCGCCATAGACTCCGGAGTGCAAATCGCGGTTGGGTCCTGTAACTTCTACCTCTACATAAGAAAGACCGCGCAGGCCAACATCGATGGAAGGGGTGTCGTTGCCGAGCATGGAAGTATCGGAAATCAATACCATATCGGCTTTGAGGCGTTCTTTTTCGTCTTTGATGAAGGTGGCGAGGTTGGCACTTCCTACTTCCTCTTCGCCTTCAATCATGAACTTAACATTGCAAGGAAGTTCGTTGGCTTGCATCATGGCCTCAAAGGCTTTGAGGTGCATGTAGAACTGCCCTTTGTCGTCGGCGCTACCTCTGGCATAAATACGGTCTTTACGGATGGAGGGTTCAAAGGGTGGGGTTTCCCACAGTTCGAGAGGTACAGCCGGTTGAACATCGTAGTGGCCATAGACCAAAACGGTAGGTTTGGCCGGGTCAATTATTTTTTCGCCATAAACGATGGGAAAGCCTTTGGTAGGGCAAACTTCTACCTTATCGGCGCCGGCTGCACGGAGTTTTTCGGCTACCCAGTCGGCGCAGTGCATAACGTCTTGCTTGTATGCAGAGTCTGCAGAAATGGACGGAATGCGAAGCAAATCCATGAGTTCCTCTAAAAAGCGGGGTTGATTTTGCGCAATAAACTGTTGAGTAGCCTTCATAATTCACAAGAATTTGGAACAAAGTTGGGGAAATCCCGTAAAGAAAGAAAGAGAAAACCTTGAAGGATTCCTTTAAGTCGCTTTACAAACTTACGCAGCTTGGGCCTTTGAGCCCGAGGGGTTGTTTTAACTTATTGAATCCGAGTTTGAACCAAGTTGCAAAAAAGCAATGTTTAAGGAGTGTTAATGCCTGTTTGTCATTTTGAATAGCACCGCGAAAAGCCTATCTTTACAACGATTACTCACATGCTGTTAAAAACCCACCATACGCTCCTTTTTATTAGGTACTGTTTGTGCTTGGTCGGATGCATTATGTTAAGCACCGGCTTGTCCGCACAGTTGGTAACGCAAGGTGGTATTGCTCCGTTGAATTTAGTGCAGAATTTTTTGGTGGGCGGCGGTGTTCAGGTTAGTAATGTTAGTGTTTCCGGGTCACCGCAAGCGTATGGATATTTTACGGCGTACAATACCCCTTTTGCCATTCAGGAGGGGATAATAATGACTACCGGTACTATCTCCGGAGCCAGTGGCCCCCAAGGTCCAAACAGCGGCCCTAATGCAGAGGGTGAGGGGGTTGACAACAACTATCCGGGTAGTGCTTTGCTAGACAATGCATTTAATTTTTCAGAGCCCACCTTTAATGCAACCACGCTGCAGTTCAATTTTGTTCCACAAGGGGATTCGGTAGTATTTAAATACATTTTTGGTTCGGACGAATACAAAGAATATGTAGGGTCTGCGTTTAATGACATTTTTGGATTTTTTATTTCGGGACCAAATCCTGCGGGGGGCAGTTACAACAACCAAAATATTGCTCGCTTGCCCAACGGCACTTTAGTGTCCATCAATAATGTAAATCATTTGTCCAACTCGGCATATTATCAAGATAATCCCCCGAATGGTACAAGTCCATTGCAGCCGTATTTTCAGTACGACGGCTTAACCCGAGTGCTCACAGCAAGAGCGCGAGTAGTTCCCTGTTCTACCTATACCATCCGATTGGCTATCGCCGATGTGGCTGATGGTATTTACGATTCCGGAGTCTTTTTGGAGGCAAAAAGCTTTTCTTCGGCAGGGTTAGATGTTCGGTACACGCTTATTAACTCTCCCAAAAAGGACAGTTTATTTGAGGGGTGTGGGCAAGCACAAATCGTGATAAAAACGACAGCAAAGCAAGCTACGGATCGGGTGCTTCAATTGTCGTTGATGGGAAGTGCCGTAAATGGCACCGACTATCAGAATTTACCGACCACTGTAACCATTCCTGCCGGGCAGGATTCTGTAGTTTTGCTGACCAGCGCCATAGCAGATGGCCAAGTAGAAGGCCTGGAAAACCTTATTTTGGAGGTAAACGACCCAAACCTTTGTCCCAATACACCAAGGCCTTCGATAGAGATACCGATAGTTAGCGTTGATCCCATGCAGCTAACGGCCATGAACGACACAAGTTTTGATTGTAATAATCAATTGGTGATTTTGCAAGCGCAAGCACAGGGAGGTGTTGCGCCCTTGAGTCTTACATGGAACCCGGGAGGTTTGGCAGGAAGTCCTGTGCCTACCCTGGTGGGTAAAACCACAAATTATGTGGTAGAAGCAAGGGATGCTTGTCAAAATGTGGCAAGGGATACGGTTAGGATTCAAGTGCCGGATGCAGAACCTGTGGAATTGACCTTTGTGAACGATACCGCCGTTTGTCCGGGCGATGCAGTGTTGTTGAGTGTAACGGCAGGAGGAGGTATTGGTGCATTGGAGCTTTCTTGGAGTAACGGTGCTCCGGACTCCTTATTTCAACAGTGGGTATACCCTTTAGAAACCACCGTTTACTCTGTAACGGTAACCGATAGCTGCGGGAATACGAAAGGGGCTTCTGCTCTAGTAACCGTTCGTGACCCCCAAGCCAACTTTAGTTATTCTTATGCCGACAACCGGAAGTTGGTGTTTGAGGGGATTGGCTCCGATGATGTAATTGGGTGGTCATGGGATTTTGGAGATGGGAATGTGGACTCCGTGCAGTCGCCCATACATACGTATAGAGACTCCGGGTTTTATGAGGTTACGCTTGTTGTAAGCAACTCTTTTGGTTGCATGGACACTGTTGTTAAAACGGTCTATGCCTATCCGGATTTCGGTTTTTATATACCCAACACGTTTACTCCAAACAGCGATGGAATAAACGACATTTTTGACGGTAAGGGACAAGGGTTTAAGGCCTACGAAATGTATATTTTTAATCGTTGGGGACAAGAGCTGTATACCTCCAAATACTATGGTCGAGGGTGGAGTGGTTTAGACGAAGGGGAAAGATATCCTATTGGAGTATATGCCTACCGTTTTGTACTTACTTTACCCAACGGTAGAACAAAGGAGTTTTTAGGACAGGTTAATTTATTGAGGTAATGCGATTGAGAATGCTCATGCGGCTATGTTGCTTGTGTATTGCATTTTCATGCCTTCCATTACGTGCTACGCATATTATTGGAGGGGAGTTGTACTATGACTGTTTGGGCAATGATAATTACCAAATAACTCTAAAGGTTTACAGGGATTGTATAAACGGGCAAGCGCCTTTCGACAATCCGGCAAGCATTACGGTTTGGGATTCCAATGGGAATTTTGTCAGGAATATAAACCTGCCCTTTCCGGGTTCTACGAATGTACCCTTTGTGCCTAACTCTCCGTGTTTTCAAGCACCGCCCAATGTTTGTGTCGAAGAGGCGGTGTACACCTTTCAGGTAAACCTTCCAAATATAAATCAAGGAATCACCTTGGCGTATCAGCGTTGTTGTAGAAACAACAGTATTGTGAATTTAGTGAACCCCGGGTCCACGGGTAGCACCTACGTAAACAGCCTGCCTCCTGTTAGTTTGGCGGCATGCAACAGCAGTCCTCGGTTTACGAATTTTCCACCCATTGCGATTTGTTTGGGCGATACCCTTCAGTTCGACCATTCGGCTACCGATCCGGACGGAGACAGCTTGGCCTATGCGCTTTGTGCCACTTATCATGGAGGTTCTGTGGCAAACCCGATGCCCATACCAACAAGCGCACCTCCATTTACCCCAATTACCTTTCAGCCGCCATTTAGTCAGCAAAGCCCTTTGGCCTCCAACCCTCCCATTCAGATTGATCCAATTACCGGATTGCTCACCGCGGTTCCGAACCAAATTGGGCAATATGTAGTAGGGGTTTGTGTGGAAGAGTACCGAAACGGGCAATTGTTGGGCACCCATCAACGAGACTTTCAATTCAACATTACCAATTGTCAGGTAAATACGGTGTCGGATTTTGATTTGAGTATTCCGGTTCAGCAAGCGCCGGACGGCTCTTTAGAGATTTGTGGACCGGTGCCCATTCCTTTTCAGAACAATTCCATAAATGCCAGTAGTTATTTTTGGGATTTTGGAGATCAGAGCCAAACCAACGATACCAGTAGCGCACAAAACCCAACGTACACTTATCCCGGAGTAGGTAGTTATGTGATTCAATTGATTAGTAATCCGGGGTATTTTTGTGCAGATACCAGTAGCCAAACATTGGTAATAAAAGACCCGGTGAGTTTGTCGCCTCTCTCATTTTCGACATTGTGTATAGACAACGCGGAGCTTCAGCCCATGGCCACGGGCAATTTACCAACTGGGACTAATTTTGTATGGGATTTTCAGGGCGCGAGTCCGGCAAGCAGCAATCAAAATCCACCCGGCGTCGTAAGTTACAGTGCTATAGGCGCTTATCCGGTTCGGCTTTCTGCAGAGTATGAGGGTTGTGTAGATTCGGTCAGTACCGTGGTGCAGGTGGCCGGTCACCCTACTTTAGACCTACCTCCGGCCGAGGCAGGATGTACGCCTTTGCTGATTAATTTTCAGCCGATAATAAATCCAAACAACAATCAGCTTACCTATTTCTGGGACTTTGGAAACGGCACAACGGCGCAAACCGCGCAAGGTCAAGCGGTGTATCAAGAGGGCACTTGGCAGGCTGAATTCACTATGATTTCTCAAGCCGGCTGCCGGGATACGCTTCAGGCAAGCATACCCATAACCGTTTATCCCATTCCTCAGGCTGGTATATCGGTTAGTCCCGAAGAGCAATCGGTATTTGAGCCAAATTTTACGTTTTTCAATGAGTCGGTAGATAATATTTCTTGCATTTACGGTTTTGGAGATGGAACAGAGCTGAATTTATGTCCGCCTTCGGTGGTGCACAGTTACGATACTGCAGGGACCTATATGGCTTACGTAATAGCGACCAATGAATTTGGTTGCAACGACACGGCCACCATTCCTGTTCGTGTGCTGCCGGAGTATTCGTTTTATGTACCCAACACTTTAACGCCCAATGGAGACGGCATTAATGAGCTTTTTAAGGGCTACGGAATTGGCATTGATAGTTATGTGCTAAGGGTTTTTAACCGTTGGGGGGAATTGTTGTTTGAGACCAATGATTTGAGCGAAGGTTGGGACGGCACCTATCAAGGGGCATTATGTCCTCAGGGCAGCTATGTGTATGCGGTGGACTTAACCAATGTGTTTGGGAGGTTTAAACGTTACCGGGGCATGGTGTTGCTATTGCCGAGCCCTGGCAGCCCTTTGCCTAACTAAACGTTCGGCTAAATTTTGAAGGGTCTTGCGGGACAAGCCCGTTAAGCGTCAAAGTTTGTCAGTGACCACTTTGTAACTAGGGTCTTCCATAATATTTACGTCAATAATTGCGGAGGCGTGGTCGAGCAGTTTGCGGCAATCTTCGCTTAGGTGTTTTAGTCGTACTCTTTTACCGGCATCCAGGTAGCGTTTGGTTACCTTGTTGAGGGCTTCAATGGCCGACATATCCACAACTCGGCTTTCTGCAAAATCAATGACCACTTCTTGGGGGTCTCCCTGGACATCGAATTTTTCTTGAAAAGCAGCTACGGACCCAAAAAATAAGGGGCCATAAAGCGCATAATGCTTTATTCCCTGCTCATCAATATGTTTTCTGGCGCGAATGCGTTTGGCGTTATCCCAGGCAAAAACCAGCGCAGCGATGATGACTCCTACCAAAACTGCTAAGGCTAAGTTGTGAAGAATAGGGGTAATGACCGTAACAAGGATCATGACAAAAATGTCTGATTTGGGCATGCGTCGGAAGGTTTTAAGGCTTGCCCATTCAAAGGTTCCAATAGAAACCATGATCATAAGACCGGTTAGAGCTGCCATGGGTACTTTTTCAATGAGTTCGGCGCCATACATTACAAAAACCAACAGCATTATTGAGGCGAATAAGCCGGAGAGCCTGGCTCGAGCTCCATTGGACACATTGATTAGGCTTTGTCCAATCATGGCGCAGCCTCCCATTCCCGAAAACAATCCGGAAAGCATATTGGCAAGTCCTTGTGCTGCCGCTTCTTTATTGCTTCGGCCTCGGGTACCGGTAATTTCATCTACAATATTTAGGGTTAATAGGCTTTCGATGAGCCCAACAGCTGCAACAATGGCTGCGTAAGGAAAGATGATGCGGAGGGTTTCTGTGGACCACTCTATGTTTGGCAAATGAAAAGGAGGGAAACTCCCTTTTATGGAGGCCAAATCACCCACGGTACGGGTGTCAATGCCGAAGACAGCAACTAAACCAAAAACAAGTAAAATGGAGCTAAGTGAAGCCGGAATCTGCCGGGTAAGTTTTGGAAGCCCCCAAATTACTGCCATGGCCAACAAAACCAGCCCTAAAAAAATATACAGAGGGCTTCCCTGCATCCAATTTCCCGAAGCATCTTTAAACTGGTCGAGTTGGGAAGTGAAAATAATGATGGCCAAGCCATTTACAAAGCCAAAGATTACGGGATGTGGAACCAGTCGAATAAATTTTCCCAGGCGGAGTAAGCCTGCGACGAGTTGCAAAGCTCCGGCCAAAAGAATAGCGGCGTAGACAAATTCAACTCCGTGCTCTTTGGCAAGCGGAGCTATGACCACTGCTACAGCTCCTGTGGCTCCGCTTATCATTCCGGGCCTTCCTCCGAGTATGGAAGTGACAAATCCCATAACGCATGCGGCATACAAACCTACCAGAGGGTCGAGCCCGGCAATTAAAGCAAAGGCTACGGCTTCCGGAACCAAAGCCAATGCCACGGTTAGTCCGGAAAGGATTTCGGTACGGTAATTTACGGTTTGTTTAAAGTCAAATAATCCAAAGACCTGTTTCATTGCTTGTAGGGGGATTTTCGCCTAAAGCAGGCAAAGGTATGCATAGGAAGGTACAAACAAGCAAGTTTTTCAAGCGGCCATTGGGTCAACACCTACATGCAGGAACGCATAGAATAGCGAAGGGGAAGTTGAAAAGTTAGGGGCTAAACCATGGATGTTCAATTAAAGTGATCCCTTTGACGCCTTGCTATTCTGGCGGCGATCCTGTCTTGACGCTGCGGTCAGTATCTTGTAGTCAGGGACTTTGTCTTGAAAACAGAACGCTTCAAAGGTCTCAAGAGGAATAAAACATAACCGCGCCGGACAGCAGCGGTAGCTTGCCGAAGCCCCAAGGGACTGAAGCCGGGCTTGGCCGGGCGGAGCCTTAGGCGAGCCCCGGCCAAGACCAGGCTGAAGCCCTTGGGGCAAGGCAACTACAAGCGAATGGCCGGATACGCGGCCAAAACAAAGAAAATATCGAACATAGGTGTAATTTAGGCACATGGAAAGGCAAAAAAATCAAAGGTTTGGACTAACGGTAATGGTTAGTCTCTTTTTTTGTTGGGGCTTTATTGCTGCAGCCAATGCGGTGCTTATACCCGTGTGTAAGGATTTGTTTGAGCTAAGTCAAACGCAGGCACAGTTTGTTGATTTGGCCTTTTATTTGGCTTATGGCCTAGGCGGGCTGAGCTATTTTGTGTTTTCGCTTCGGTTGGGTGATCCATTGGAGCGTTTTGGATATCGAAAGGGATTGATGTTGGGCTTGTTTATGGCGGCTGCAGGAGCCTTTTTGTTTTTTCCGGCATCACGTTTGCATGCTTATGCTTTATTGCTGTTGGGCTTGTTTTGCATGGGCTTGGGCTTTAGCTTGCTTCAGATCGCTGCTAATCCGTATGTTATGGCAATGGGTGCGCCAAAGTTTGAGGCTCAGCGCATAAATTTGGCAGGAGCACTGAACTCTTTGGGTACAACCATTGGCCCCTTGGTTGTGAATTTGGCTGTTTTTGGGGTTGTTTCTGTGGACACGCCCGTACTTTCGTTTGATCGCCTCGGAAATACCTATGCGTTAGTGGCCTTGCTTTTTGCCTGTTTGGCCCTGTTTTTTTCTTGGTTTAAGCTTCCGAGGGTCAAGCGAGATGATGTGGATATGCCGGCGCGCTTAGGTGCTTTGCAGTTTCCTCAATTGATTTTAGGTATGGTGGCTATATTTCTATACGTTGGGACGGAGGTGACGATTCCGGCAAATTTAGCAGACTATTTGGAACGGGAAATGGGCTGGTCAACGCAGGAGGCAACGCCCTATATTGCCCTTTATTGGGGATCTTTAATGATGGGTAGATGGATGGGTTCGGTAGCGGTGCTTGGCTTGTCGGCTCTACCGGCAAAAGTAATGCGTTTGTTGGCGCCCTTTTTGGCATTTGGACTGGTTTTGGTAGTGCAGCTTTTGCTTGGGTTTGAAATGAAAAGGCTTCCTTTGATGCTGTCATTTGGCCTATATATCCCTGTGGTGTTGCTTTTGCCTTATTTGTTGGGTCGAGAGAAGCCGGCGGCTACTTTGATAGCGATGAGTTTGGCGGGCTTTGCGTGCATGTTAGTTACGATGCTTGTTCCGGGGATTGTAGGTGCTTTGGCGGCTGTGGCGGGAGGTTTGGCTTGTGCCGTTTTATGGCCTTGTATTTTTGCACTTGCGCTTAAGGGCTTGGGGCAGTATACTAATCAAGGTGCAGGTTTGTTGGTGATTATGATTTTGGGAGGCGCTGTTTTGCCTGTGGTGCAAGGAGGCTTAGGAGATTTAAGCGGAAGTGCTGCATTTTCATACGTGGTTCCTTGTTTTGGATTTTTGGGTTTGGTGCTGTTGGGTTGGCGATTGCATTTGATTTCGCAAAAGCTAAAAGTGCAAAACTAGGCTAAGGAGGCCTTTATTTTTTGTACTTTGAGAGGCTGAAAGAAGGCAGCTTAGCCTGAATAGAATTAACCTTAAGGAATTATGAAGCCCATTCGTTTTATACTCTTGTTTGCTGTTCTTTTTTGCGGTATTGAAGCGGAGGCCCAGGGTGTGCTTATTAGCCCAAATGCAGGTCAGCCGCACCCTTCGGCGACATTAGAATTGCAAGATACTGCCCGGGGCTTTTTGGTAAACCGGATGGGAACTGCTCAAAGAAACGCCATAGCTCAGCCGGCACAGGGCTTGCTTATTTTCAATACGGATAATCAATGCTTTGAGGCTTATTTTGCCTTAGGTTGGGCGGCTGTGGCTTGCGACTGCCAAGCGCCGCCTTCCACACCACCAGCACCGCAAGGACCGACCACGGTATGTTCGGGACTTTCTGCCAGCTATACGGTAAGCTCGGTACAAGGAGCAACGGGTTATACCTGGAGTGTGCCCCCTGGAAGTACCATATTGTCGGGGCAGGGAACCGACAGTATTGTAGTGAGCATAGGCTCAAATCCGGGTCAGGTTACGGTGCAGGCCAATAATTTTTGTGGAAGCTCAGCTGCGGCATCGCTTCCCATTTCTCTGGGTCAACCCAGCGCCGGATTTAGTGCTAATCCGAGCAGTGGCTCGCCCAATGTTCCGGTTCAATTTACGGCGTCATCCAGTGGCTGGAGCTACCAATGGACTTTTCAGAATGGAACTCCGGCAAGTTCGGTGGCGCAAAACCCAAGTGTAACTTGGTCGGGAACGGGTAGTTTTGCGGTGCAGTTGATCGCAAGTGGTAATGGCTGTTCGGATACCGTGGTTCAGAACATACAAATAGTTAATTGTTCTGTACAAAACCAAACCACCAACTATACTTTTTCGAATGGTTCGGTGAGCTGGACGGTTCCTTCCGGGGTGTGTTCTGTTACTATTCAGGCTTGGGGAGCCGAAGGAGCCAACAGCAGCTCCAGTAGCCAGCCGGGAATGGGTGGTTATGCAACAGGAGTTCTTTCGGTTACTCCCGGCGATGTGCTTCATATGTACGTTGGAGGAAGGAATGGGTTTAATGGTGGAGGTACAGGAAATAGCGGAGGAGGTAATGGAGGTGGTGCGTCGGATGTACGCCTTAACGGAACAAACCTTAGCGATCGGGTAATAGTAGCCGCAGGCGGCGGAGGTGCGGGAGCTACCAATGGAAATGCCCAGGGAGGAGATGGAGGCGGAGGCAGTTGTGGTGCCAATTATTGTGGAGGCGAAGGGGGGACTGGAGCAAACAATCAAGGTCCCGGGGTTGGCGGTTTTCCAGGAGGGCTAAATGGAGGTCAGGGGGGATTTGGCAATGGGGGGAATAACGGCGGCGGCGGTGGTGGCGGCGGTTTCAATTCCGGAGGTCAGGGAGGAACCAATCCGGGCTTTGGCCCTGGAACAAACGGACAACTTGGTTTAGGAGGAAATGCAGGTGGGGCAACCGGTTCTGCAGGCGGCGGCGGAGGTTATTATGGCGGTGGCGGATCTTCCGGCGGTGCCAATTCTAATGCCGGCGGTGGTGGCGGATCTTCCTGGACCGGGAATTTGGGCAATGCATCCATGAGTGCCGGAGTACGTTCCGGTGACGGTCAAATTACTCTTTCTTACTAATGAGCCCGGCGCATGGATAATGAAGGACGTCCGTTGATTTAGAAACAAAAAGAGACCATTGACGTGCTGTGTTTTCAAAGTGCATAACGGCTTATGAATAAAATGAGACCGTTGACGCTTTGCTATTCTGGCGGTGATCCTTTCCTGACGCTACGGTCAGGATTATAAACCCTGACGCTGCGGTCAGGGTCTGCGTTACGGCCAATTTTCAAGTTCCTCATTTACAACAAGTAAACTGCGGACT
>CAZJFM010000040.1:0-22283 GCA_964545365.1 uncultured Candidatus Competibacteraceae bacterium
AAGCGTCAGTACTAAGCGTCAGGTTTTTAATTCTGACTGCAGCGTCAGGAACGCGATTGCCGCCAGAATAGTAGCGCGTCAACAGTCAAGTATACGGACTCAATATGTGATGTCGCCAAAAGGAATGTGCAAAAAAAAGCCGAGCTATGTGCTCGGCTTTTCATTTATAAAGACTTATTGAATGAGTTTTATCTCGGTCCTTCGGTTTTGCGCCCGACCTTCTTTGGTATTGTTAGGGGCGATCGGTTCATTATAGGCTTTCCACTCTACGGTAATGCGCTCTGCATCTATGCCTTCGGCGACCAACTTGGCTTTAACCCTTTCAGCTCTCCGCTTGCTATACATATTGTTTATAGCTAAGGAGCCTAAATTATCGGTATGGCCGGTAAGCACTGCTTTCCAGGTTGGATTGCTTTTTAACTGTTCCACAGCTGATTTGATGATTTCCAACTCATGTGGTTGAACTCCTTCGAAATCAAAGTGAACAACCAATGCTTGGCTTGGAACAGGTGCTGCAGGTTCCGGTTCTGGTTCTGGTTCTGGTTCCGGCTCTGGTTCCGGTTCCGGTTCCGGCTCGTTCACAGCTACCGGTTCTTCCACTACAATGGTCATGGTACTGTGGTAAATATCGCTAAGCTTTCCATTTCTATTGCTGGCCAAATAGGCGGCTCCTTCGGGATTTACTGAAAAGTAAGCATCAAATGAGGCGGTATTCAATGGATTTGGCATAAGCACCGGTTCAGACCACTCTGTCCAGGATTCTCCTGTTTTGGCCGCCATATACACATCCATATCTCCCATACCACCAGGGCGGTTGCTGGAGAAAAATAAGAAACCATTGGTAGCATCATAATAGGGAGAAATTTCTCTGTGGCTGGAATTGATTTCTCCCGCTACGGGGTAGGGACCTTTCCAAAAGTTATTTTCTCGGTAAATGATGTAAATATCTTCTCGCCCTTTAGTAGGGTCAGATTCCATAGACAAAAAGATGGCTTCTCCATCTGAGCTCACATTTATGCCATAAAACTGTCCTTTAAAGGAAAGGGCAGGAATATCCATGGCTTTTGGTTCAGACCAGCCTTCATCCCCTTTGTCGGTAAATGAGATTCCTATTTTTTTAGAATCTTCGGCTCCGTAGTTGTTCATTAAATACAAACGATTACCGTCTGTGCTTATGCCTACTACTGCATTGTTTCCTTTGTTATTAAGTGGTCCCAACTTATTAGATGGGGTAATAAAGGACTTGGGATTTTCGGTTCCGGTGGCCAAATAAATATCATGTCCGGAGAACTTACCTCCGGTATTTCCTGCGTCAAAGGACCGCACAAAATACAGCGATTTGTCTGGAGCTACTAGTGGGTACTGTTCTTCAGAACCACTATTTACAGCCCCTTCTAAAGGCTCAGGATTCGTGAACTCCAATTGAGGGAGTTCAGTTGTTTGTGCGTGCAAGCTACCAAGAACACCAAGCACAAGCCAACAGGCTAATTTTTGCATTACCATAAGTATTTGTTTTGAATACGATTAGGGTTAAATGGGCGGAATCCCAGAACGATTTCATGGCTTCCCATAGAACCTTCCCGAATTTGATTGATGGGGAAGTCGTAGGAATAACCCAATGAGATACAAGGAGTAATATTGATGCCTAACATAGCATAAGCAGCCACGTCATGTCGGTAGCCACCACCGAACCAGGCCAATTCTTTCCAACGGAGGCGTGCACCTGCATCAAAGGTATAAGGCGCATCTCCGGCCAACTTGAACAAACCATTTACTTGCAGTTCCAATTGGCGGCCTAAAGGAAGCATTACACCGGCCATAGCGAAGTGGTGCAAATCCAACATGGCTTCGGTAGGTTGATTACCAAAATAAATGTCGTTTTGCATCAATTGATGTGCTGTGTATCCTACCCACCATTTGGGTGCATAAATAAGCGCGCCGGCACTAATATCTAAATGGGTAAACCGCTGCCCCATGCCCATATATGCATCGTACAGAGCATCGTTGTTTTCGAACATAAACACTTCGTCGGTGCGGATGCCATGGTTCGATAAGCCAACCGATGGGCTTATGGCCATGTTTATGTTTTTAAATATGGGAAAATGGAAACTATAGGCCACTTGTCCTTGCACTCTATCGAAGGCCCCTAGGCGATCATACACCAAGTTAAGCCCCAAACCGTGCCGCAATCCTTTGTCTCCGCCACGCGCATACATTTTCTCGAAAAGGGTGGTGTCGGACAAAGGAAGGCTCCCCGGGTAGGGGATGGTTTCTTTGTTTTTCCCCAAGTTGGTATGTGCAGAAATCCAGCCGGTCATGGGTGCGCCATCAAAGCCGGCCCATTGTTGGCGAAATCCTGTTTTAATATCGGTAACATCCTCAATACCTGCAAATGCTGGGTTTATCATAAACCCGTTCATTTGGAATTGGTTTAATTGGGGCAGCTGCTGTGCAGATAAACCAACAGCCAGGCACAGACTCAAACAGAGGGTAAATCTTTTACTCATGGCTTAGCGAATTAAAGTGAATGACCCTTTCATGATTGGACTTGCGCCATCCAGGTCAATTACATAATAGTAAGTTCCTGCAGGTTGTGCAGTTCCGTTGTGGGTACCATCCCAAAACTGATTATTTCCCTCAGCGTAATAAAGTTCCTGACCTGTCCGATTAAAAACATATATTTTACACGTAGGGAAATTTACCAGGTTTTTGATTACCCAAGAATCATTCACACCGTCACCATTCGGAGTAAAGCCTGTAGCTACAGTAACGTCGGTCTCTACTTCTACCACTACGGTGCCGGTATCCAGGCAACCAAACTCATCAGCAAAATATACTTGGTAGGTGGTGGTAGCGTTAGGGCCGGCCTCGGTTACTTGACTGTCCGGATGGCTTAGAAAGTCGGTAGGCCACCACGTAAAGGTGCCTTCCGTACTGGCGGATGCTTCTAAAGTAACCGATTCCGTTAGATACATAAATTGATCGGGACCTGCATCAACAGATGGCAGACTCAATACGTTCACTTCCACAGAATCTATATCGGTTTCGCAACCGTTGGCATCGGTAGCATAGAAATAATATACCGTAGAATTGTTCGCCTGTATGACCGGATTAAAGCTTGCCGGATCAGAAATATTACAGGCCGGCTGATTGCAAGACCAATTGTAGCCATAGGGGGGAGTGCCTCCAAGAACTACCGAGCGAAGTGTCATCGGCTGGTATCTGCAAATGCTGGTGTCAAAACCGACGTCCATGGTTAATCGAGTCGGTTGGCCTATGGTCACTACCTCACTTAAACTGCAATTATCCGCTAAATCCGTTACGGTAACATTATATGTGCCGGCTGCTACATTGGAAACAGAGGCAGTAGTTTGCGCAGGATTCGTGTTCCAGTTGTAAGAAAAGTTTCCGGACCCTCCGGTGGCAACAACCGATGCTGTACCATCCAGGTCTCCAAAACAGCTTGCCGGAGTAGATGTACTGCTTAAGGTAAAGTTGCATTGTCCCTGTAAGCTTAAGCCTACTAGCCATCCTATTCCACTATAAAAAAAGTATCTGTGCTTCATTTGGGGAGGTTTGTAGTTTTCGTGTGAACAATATAGTAATAATTACGTATAGAATGGTCTGTTTTGCCCTGTTTATGTGGCTTTAGGTGAAAACTTTTTTTAATCTACTGCTTTATCAACAATTTGGATTCAATCTGTCCACCATTTTGTATCCGAATGAGGTATGCTCCGGGTGCTAATAAACGGGCTCCATTCCAAGCATATACCGATTGGCTACTCTCAAAACGCGCAACCATTTTTCCGGAAATGCTAAAGACTTGAGCCTCCCATACTTCAGGACTATGGTCCCAAAAAATATTTAATGCTCCTTGCAGTGGGTTGGGGCCTATTTTTAAGCCCTTTTTCAAGGCGAATCCTTCCTCAATGCTCGTTGTATTTAATTGCATTTCAGTACAAAAGCTGGAGCTGCAATCCAAACTAGTGTCAGTAATCGTAAGGCACACTTGATACAAGCCATTGTTCCAATAGGTGTGTGCGGGGTTAATTTCATAACTGACGTAGCCATCGCCAAAATCCCAATAGTAATCCAAATAAGGATTTAAAGTGTCCGGAAGAAACTGAACCCTATGTTCCTCAATTAGACTGGGCGAAAAACTAGTGTTTATGGCCGGTTGACAATCGGGTAGGCCGTTAGTTTGATTAGTAAATACTGCCGCCTCATCCAACAGTATATTGGTCTGGGCATCAAGTTTTGTAAGGCTTATAGACAAAAATACTCCCCAAAAAACCGGTTTAAGAATGACTCGTGCAGCCATAGTTTTATTTTTGTTGGTTGACCGCAAGATATGAATTTTGGTTTTTTTAACGGAAGAGATGCTGTAATTTTTTGATTTAATCCTTGCGCGAACCCTCATTTGCCTTCTAATGCTTAAATGGTCAGAAGCATTTGTGCCCCTGACCATTTGTTTACTTCAGAACTTTCACAAACCTGGATCCTTCCTCAGTCTCTACTTGCACTAAGTATATGCCGCTCGATAAGTGCTCCAAGCCACTCCACAAAAGCTGATTTTGGTTGCTGGTTTTTTGTCCAATCAACCGTCCTTGAGCATCTCTAAGGGAAACGCTCCAGTTTCCATTGTATTCAGGCAGCTGAATCAAGAGCTGGTCTTTGAACGGGTTTGGTCCGACTTTGATTTCTATGAGTTGCGCCTCCAAGGTTTCCACCCCTGTGGCGTTCAGCTGCATGTCGGTGCAATACGAAGAGCTGCACAGGCTGTCGGAAATGGTGAGGCACACGGTATAAATTCCGCTGTTCCAATAGGTATGCTGCGGATTGATTTGATAGCTTACCGTTCCATCCCCAAAGTCCCACATATAGTCCAAATAGGGGTCTAAAGTGTCGGGCAAGAACTGCACGGTAGCCGTACCAATAAGGGTAGGTGCAAAGCTGGTGTTGAAGGGTTGTCCAACAGCAATAGACTTGGTAAGGGTATCGGTGCATCCCTGGTCGCTGGTGAGCAACAGGGTTACTTGCTGTTGACCTTGAGCCAAGGTCCAAACGGGGTTTTGCTGACCGGAGTTTAGTCCATCGGAGCTGGTCCACAGGTAGGTGTCGATGCTTCCTGCCGGAATGGATGAAAAATCGGTGAGTGGCATAGGGCTTCCACCGCAATGTCCGGGTAGGTCAAACTGGGCCACAGGCTTTGGATGAACGGTAGCGTTTCCAAACAAGGTATCGAGGCATCCGTGGTTTGAGCTTACCACCATAAGGTAGTTGTAATTGCCCCAAGTGGCGTAGTTGTGGCTGGGGTTTTGGGTGTTTGCAGTATTTCCATCGCCAAAGTTCCATTGATAGGAAGCAATAGCAGCGCCGTTTACGGGAGAAATGGAAGCGTTCCCATTAAAGCTTGTGGCCGTTTCTTCGCATACGGTATTTGCGGAGGCAAGGGATGCGCTGGGATTAGGGAATACCAAAGCGGTGTCGGTTACCTGTAAGGCACAACCTTGGTTGGAGCTTATGGTGCCTTGCACCACAAAAAGTCCGGGATTAAGGTAGTTGTGGTTTAGGTTGCTACCGGAGAGTTGTGTTCCATCGCCCATATCCCAGGTTTGGGAAGCAATAGAAGCTCCATTGATGTTAGGAATGGAGATGCCTGCATTCAAACTGGTGGCATTTCCCATACATACATTGGAAAGGCTAAGGTTGCTGAGTAAGGGATTTGGATTCACCAATACGTTGGTTTGCAGGGTGTCGGTGCAGCCGAAGTTGGTGGTGACCATAAGTTGAGCATTATAGCTTCCGGCATTGGGATAGGTATAAGCAGGTCCGGGGTTTGTGCTGGTGTTTCCATTGCCAAAGCTCCAGAGGTATTGATTGATATTAGAGCCGTTGGTGTTGGGCACGGAGCTGGATTGCGAAAAGTTGCTAGGGTTTCCCAGGCACACATCGTTGGCGTTAATGGAAGCAATAACAGGGTAGGGGTTCACCAATACGGTATCGGTAACTACCATGGGGCAGTTTTGATTGGTTTGTACGGTAAGCTGCACAATATAGCTACCGGTTTGTGCGTAAAGTTGGGTAGGATTCAGCGAGTTGCTTTGGTTTCCGTTGCCAAAGTCCCAAGCGAAGCCTGTGATTTGTGCATTGTTGACATTGGCCAAGGTGGTGCTTTGGGAGAACTGACTAAGCTGTCCGAGGCACACATCGGGGAAGCTGGACTGAACCAACTGTGGAGTAGGATTTACCACGGCTGAAACTTGAGCTGAATCTACACAGCCGTGATTGGTTGTGACCAGCAATTGGGCATTGTAGGTTCCGGGTTGGGCATAGGTATGTGTGGTATTTGCCCCGTTAGCTGTATTTCCATCGCCAGTATTCCATATTTCGGTAAGGATGGAGGCGTTGTTGATGTTGGCTACGTTTACTTGCGCTTGCAAAGGTGTACTTCCGCCTTCACATCCTGCCTGGCTAAGGATATTGCTTATGATTGGGTTAGGTTGTACCAAAACGGTAAACTGGCTTGTATCAGAGCAGCCATGATTGGTTTCCACGCGAAGTTGCGCTTGGTAACTGCCTGCTTGCCCATATACATGGCTGGTGGACGTGGCATTGTCTTGTGCGCCATCGCCAAAGGACCAATAATAGTTTTGCAAGACGGCATTGTTGGTATTCGCTACCTGACTATTATTACTGAAACTAACCGCATTTCCATCGCAAACTGCAGGCGCTAGGGTGCTGTTGATGATGGGTTTGGGATTTAAAGCTGCTGTTCCTAAGGCCGTGTCCGAACAGCCATGATTGCTCACCGCAATGGCTTGCACATTATAGGTTCCGGGAATTTGGTAATTGTGGCTTGTAGATTGGCCTGTACCAACATTTCCATCGCCAAAATCCCATTGGACCTGTTGAAGGGAAGCGTTGTTTTGGTTGTTCAATTGAATATTGGTTCCCAGATTGTTGGCCAATCCTTCGCATTGGGCAGGAAGCGTTAGGTTTTGGATGTTAGGAACCGGGTTTATAACCACTTGAATGGGATTGGAGGGGGCAGAAAGGCAGTTGTTTTGATCGCGAACAAAAGCAGTATAAGTTCCTTGGCTAAGGGCTTGAATGGTTTGGGACGTATCGCTGTTGCTCCATTCCAAATCTTGACTTTGATTGGCTTGAAGTATTACGGTATCATACGCACAAACCGTGGTATTTGTCAATGCCTGAATGGAAGGGGCCTGCGGTTGCGGCAAAAGACTTGTAACGGTTGGGGTGGAGCTTAAGCTGCTGCAGCCGTTAGGTAAGGTGAAATCTACGCTGTAAGCACCGGCCTGATTTATATAAATGCTTTGGGTAGTATCTCCGGTGTTCCAAAGGTTACCATTGGGTGCGCTGGAGGTCAGTTGGATGGAATCGTTGGAACAAAAACTTAAAGGGGCATTTGCGGAAATGGTTGGCGCTGGAAGTGGGTTAGGAGTTATGGTTACCGACTGGCGGCTCGAAGTACAGGTCGTAACCGTGCTGTAATTGTATTGCAGTCTAGCATACACCCGAAAAGAATGGGAGCAAATTGCATTTACACCGCTTCGGGAATCGTAAGTAATGGTGATGGTTCCATTGGATGCCCAGTTATTTATATTGGCCGCAGAAATGCTGAAGTTTTGGGATGTATATCCCCCGCATTGAGAGGTGGTGTTCGTCGTGCCAATGAAGGTGTTGTTTTCACCGTATATATCTATTCGTTCGCTGCTGGAGTTTAAATCACCATTATACCAAACGGTAAGGGTGGCATTTCCTGTGGCTCCGGTAACTGCTCCGGTGTGGTTTTGAGTTATATTTCCTCCGGTTGAGAAGCTCGTGGATGTGCCGGTTTGGTGGCTGTAACTGCCCGACCCTCCTCCGGTAGTTTGCGCCTCCACGTAAAAGGTAGTTGGAGAGGTAAGGGCTCCTGTGGTGTAATTGGCGCCGGTGGATAAGGGAGTGCCTCCGCTAGCTTGATTAAACCAACGGTAGGTGCCACTGCTGCCTCCGGCAGTAAGGGTTGCGGTTTGACCGCAGGTAATGTTGGGGTTGTTCACACTCGGAGTGCTCGGGGTACTGCAATTTTGACTTATGCCATTTGAGTATGCCGTAATTGAAAGTAAGGGGATTAATAAAAAATTGAAATTGTATAAGTTGGTTGCCATAGGAAGTTCTTTAATTAACGCATTACCTCAAAAATACAAAGTAGTTTGAAATTAGTTTTCACTTAATAGAAAAATAATAAAGTGCATCTTACTTTTTGGAAAGTATTTATTGTACATCAAGGCAAAATGGCCTTAGTTATCTTATTCCATAGCTAGCTTTTATCTTCGTCTATGTTTCGTAAGTCTTGGGATTTTTTTAGGGTCGTAAAGGCATGGGCAGCATACCTGCTTAAGGCAAGAGGAAATCGGTGGTTACACCCCCCTTTTTTATGCGCCTTTTATGAGGTTTATGCCGATTCTCCCAAGGTGCATAAGCAGGTGGAGAACTGGCGAATGAAACTTCAAAAAAAAACAGAGCAATTAAGCTATTATGACCCGGGAACGCAGCAGAAACGCTCTATTGAGGTGGCTTCCTTGGCAAAACGGGCACTCTTGCCGGGTCCGGCAGCGGCACGATTGGCACAAATGGTGGCTTTTTTTGGACCCGATGCCATTCTTGAAATGGGTACTTGTTTAGGAACTACGGCTGCCTACTTTGCTTTTGCAAATCCTAAAGCTCAGGTTTGGACTTTGGAAGGAGTAGAACCCGTTGCAGATTTGGCGCAACAGGGTTGGGATTATGCCCATATTTCCTCCATTGAATTGAGGCTAGGCTTGTTTTCTGAAACGCTGCCACAAGTGCTGCACGATTGGAAGGTGGACCAAAAACAATCCGTTGTGGTGTATATTGATGGACACCACCAATTTGAACCTACTTTAGCCTATTGGAAAATGCTTCAGGACTCCAAGCTACCCATTTCGGCCGTGGTTTTTGACGACATTCGCTGGTCGGTGGGAATGTGGGAAGCTTGGAATGAAATGAAGCGGGAACATCCAAACGATGTATGGTTGGATTTGGGAAGACAGGGTTGGTGGATTTCGGGAAAGGACAAAACACCGGGAACTTGGACATGGAGGCGGCCTTTTTTCCGGTAAATGAAACTTAAAACGGAGGACAATGCGCCCCGGCGGAGTTGGAAAGCCCACAGGCCTTGACGCTAGACAGGCTTAGCAGGCGGAGGCTTTCTCCATTTTTTGAGAAAGACCCCGTACTGCTTAGCCTGACTTGCGTTGAGGCCGAGGACTTGGAAACGGAGACGGATAAGGCGCCCCAATAAACCCCTTAAGAAAGATTTTTGAGCCTTGAAAGCCTACCTATAAAACTCAGCCGTTTGGGGCCAGGCGTTCTTCGAGCTCTTCTCGAATGAACTGTTGAATTTCTCTGCTGAGTTGGTGTTTGCGGCTGTTCATGACCTTAAGCATGTCGCCCAATTCTTCTTGATTTTCCGTGTCTTGACCGCGGTTTTTGGTAAGCGCGTTTAGGTCGGCAGCAGCTTCTTCATCTACAAAAAAAGCCAAATGCGAATAGGCCACTACCAGGCTCTCCATGGTTTCCAGGTCTAGCTGCCCAAGGCGAATTCTGTCCATCAACACCCTGCAAATGGCAAATTTTACCCGGGCAGCAGAACATGGCAAACTCGAAGTGGCTTGAAAGTACTGGCCCTCTTTGGCGCCTTGTATTACGCGGCCATATTGACTCACTATTTCAACCGCACGTTGTAATGTCATGCTCATAGAGAACCTGCCTTTTTCTTGAAGTCTAACGTTGCTTTGCCGAAATTATTTAGTAAGGGTACTTATTTTTTTCGATGGCCAGTGCGGCAATGCGGCGTCTTGCTTCTTTGGTATTGATGGGATCTACTTTGGTAAAGCGTTTTAGCCCCATGGTCATCATTCTTAGTTCGTCGCCCTCTGCGAATCCATGGAGTGCGTTTTTGCCGGAAACCCAGAGACGGTCGGCGGTATCGTATACCAGCACCTGGAGCATATCCAATTTGTCTTGATGGGCTTCTGCTCCGTCGCGTTGCATGAGCTTTTGAACCCTTAGCAGGGTACTTTCGGCCACATACGTTTCGATGGCCATGTCTGCAATGTGCATAAGCACTTCTTGTTCTTTGGCCAGCTCCATCATGAGTTTTTGAACGGCAGCCCCGGCCACCAGTAGGATGGATTTTTTGAATTTTGCGATGGATTCGTGGGCTTTTTCCAAAGGGTCTTCGGTAGCTTCAGCGCCAAAGTCAGGAATTTCCATCAATTCTCCGGCCACTTTTTGTGCGGGTCCCATCAAGTCCAGTTCCCCTTTCATGGCGCGTTTAAGAATCATGTCCACGGTGAGCATGCGGTTGATTTCGTTGGTGCCCTCAAAAATGCGATTGATGCGGGCATCGCGATAGGCTCTGTCCATGGGAGCTTCAGCCGAATAGCCCATGCCTCCATAAATTTGAACGCCTTCGTCTACTACGTAGTCGAGGGTTTCGGAGCCATGTACTTTCATCATGGCGCACTCAATGGCAAATTGTTCTACGCCCTTTAGTTCGGCTTCTTGCTCCGACATTCCTTGGGCTTTCAGCTCAGCAATGGCGTCTTCAATGTTTTGCCCGGCACGGTAGGTTGCCGATTCGCAAGCAAAGGTGCGTATGATTTGTTCTCCGATTTTGTGGCGGATGGCGCCATACTTAGAAATAGGTCTGCCAAACTGTTGCCTTTCGTTGGCATAAGCTACCGCTCGGTGAATGGTAGCTTTGCAAGCGCCTATGGCAGCTGCGGAAAGCTTGATGCGGCCAATGTTTAAGATATTTACGGCAATTTTGAAGCCTTGGCCGCGCTCAAAGAGCAGGTTTTCTGCCGGAACCACAGTGTCTTCAAAAAACACTTGACGGGTAGAGCTTCCTTTAATGCCCATTTTCTTCTCTTCGGGGTTGAGCCGTATGCCTCCCATTTCCTTTTCTACAATAAATGCAGAAAGGTTTTCATCGTCTTCAATTTTGGCAAAAACAATAAAAATGTCGGCAAAACCGCCGTTGGTAATCCACATTTTTTGCCCATTAATGGTATAGCTTTTGCCATCGGCAGAAGGGGTGGCTTTGGTTTTGCCGCTGTTGGCATCCGAGCCTGAGCCAGGCTCTGTTAAGCAATAGCTGGCTTTCCATTCGCCGCTGGCCAGTTTGGGCAGGTATTTGGCCTTTTGTGCTTCGTTTCCGTAAAGCAAAATGGGCAAGGTGCCAATCCCGGTGTGGGCAGAAAGCGCTACGGCAAAGGAGTGTCCTGCGCCGGTAACTTCGGTTACCAGCATGGCCGTATTGAAGTTTTTTCCGAACCCTCCATAGGCTTCGGGAATGGAAACCCCAAGAAGCCCCAAGGCGCCGCTTTTGTCCAGAAGCGAAGGCATCAGCTCAGGATCTTCCATGCTGTCTAGGGCATCTAATTGTGGCCACACCTCTTTTTCAATAAACTCTTGACAGGTATCGGCAATCATTTGTTGCTCTTCGTCAAACTCCTCCGGAATAAACACTGCTTCCGGTTCCGTTTTTCGAATAAGCCATTCTCCGCCTTTAATGGCCATGGTTGTGTTTTTTTGTTCTGACATGGTTCGTTTATTTAGGATGCGATACGTTCTATTACACCGGCAGCGCCTTGTCCTGTCCCAACGCACATGGTAACCAATCCGGTTGTTTGATTCCGGGCTTCCAATTCATGCATGATTTGCACCGTGAGCTTGGCTCCGGTGCAACCCAAGGGGTGTCCCAAGGCTATGGCGCCTCCATTTACATTTAAGGTTTGGGGGTCTAAACCCAACTCTTTTTGGATGGCCAGACTTTGACTTGCAAAGGCTTCGTTTAATTCAATAAGATGCACGTCTTGGAGTTTTTTACCGGCCTTTTCCAAAGCTTTTGGTATGGCATAAATGGGCCCAACGCCCATAATGGCCGGCTCCAAGCCCACTACATGGTAAGATGCCAGTCGGGCTCTTGGCTTAAGTCCCAGACTGTGAATCATTCGTTCGGACATCACCAATACAAAGGCAGCGCCGTCGGAGGTTTGTGAGGCATTTCCTGCGGTAACCGAGCCCTTGGCATCAAATACAGGCCTAAGCCGAGCCAAGGCTTCCGGACTAGAGCCTTTTCTTGGCCCTTCGTCGGTGTCAAACAGGTAACTTTTCTTTTTCTTTTTGCCTTCTTCTACCCAAATTTCTTCCACTTCTATGGGCACAATTTGGTCTTTAAATTTTCCGGCTTCAATCGCGGCAATAGCCTTTTGGTGGGAATTAAGGCCAAACAAATCTTGTTCTTCCCTAGAAACCCGGTAGCGCCTGGCTACTTCTTCTGCCGTTAAGCCCATGCCCCAGTACCAATCTTCGTGAGCCTTAGCCACTTTTGCGTTGGGCACAATTCTCCAACCTCCAAAGGGAATGGGGCTCATGCTCTCCACTCCTCCGGCCAAGATGCAATCGGCCATGCCGCTTTGTATTTTGGCGGTGGCAATGGCAATGCTTTCCAAACCCGAAGCGCAATACCGATTTACCGTCATGCCGGGCACTTTATCGGTGTCTAAGCCCATGAGCGAAACCATGCGGCCAATGTTTAAGCCTTGTTCTGCCTCAGGGGTAGCATTACCTACGATTACATCGTCTATGCGTTCTTTTTCCAACTCCGGAACTTGAGCCAACAAATGCCTGATGACGGCTACGGCCAAGTCGTCGGGACGAACAAAACGTAAACTGCCCCTTGGGGCTTTACCTACCGCCGAGCGATAGCCGGTAACTATGTATGCTGTTTCCATGATGCGCTTAATTTCTTAATGGTTTTCCTGTTTTGAGCATGTGCTGAACTCTTTCCAAGGTGGCTCGCGTGCCTAGAAGACTCAAAAAGGCCTCCCTTTCTAAGTCCAATAAGTATTGTTCATCAACCTGTTGAGCTTGAGATAGGTCGCCCCCACACATTACATAGCCCAATTTTTCGGAAATGACTTGGTCGTGTTCCGAAATATATTGTCCGGCTTTCATGGCGTTGGCTCCGGCATACACAATACCCAAGCCTTCCTGACCGAGCACGGTAATGTCTTTGCGAGGTATGGGTCTGGTGTAGCCCGCTTCGTGCAATTGAAGCACTTTTTGTTTGGCCAGGGCAATGCGCCTGTCCCCATGCCAGGCAATCTGATCTCGGCCTTCCACAAAAATGCCCAAATCAAAGGCTTCTTTAGCAGAGGTGGCCACTTTGGCTTGACCCATGGTTAAAAAACGCTCACGCAGCACATTGGTGCGGATTCCCCCCTCCCGGTATTCATCGGAAGCACGCAGGGCAAATTCCTTGGTGCCGCCTCCGCCGGGGATTAGGCCAACGCCCACTTCTACCAATCCAATATAGGTTTCGGCAGCTGCCACCACGGCGTCGGCATGCAAGCACAATTCGCAGCCACCGCCTAAAGTGAGCCCGTGAGGAGCCACTACCACTGGTATGTCGGAGTACCTAACCCGCATGGTGCTCTTTTGAAAGGCTTGCACGGCAAAAGAAAGCTCATCCCATTCCTGCTCAATGGCCAACATCAAAATCAAGGCCAAGTTGGCTCCGGCCGAAAACTGTTCGCCTTCATTGGCTATAACCAATCCATTCCAACCTTCTTTTTCTGCTACATCAATGCTGTGCTGCAAACCTTGCAAAACTTCCGACCCTATGGAGTTCATTTTGGTATGGAAGGCAAGATTTAATACCCCGTCGCCGATGTCGTATAGGCTGCAGCCCTTGTTTTTCCAAACCAAGCGATGTTCTTCCAGGTTTTCGAGCAACAAAAAGGCTTCTTGACCCGGAATTTCTGCGTAGGCTTTTTGATGAATGTCCCAGTATTCTTTTTTATTGTTTTTGAGACGATAAAAGGACTTTGCACCTTCTTTTTGCATTTGGGATACCCAATTCGGCAAACGAAGCCCTTCCTTTTCCAATCCTTCCAACACCCTTTCCATGCCTAAAGCATCCCACAACTCAAATGGACCCAATTGCCAGCCAAAGCCCGCTTTAAGGGCCTGGTCAATTTTATAACAGGCTTCGGCCGACTCGGGAATTCTACCTGCAGCATAATGCAAAAGGGCGAAGGTTGATTTCCGGTAGAAATTTCCGGCTTCGTCTTTAGCTGAAAGTAAAAAGCGCATCCGCTCCCTAAGGTCTTCCATGGGCTTGGCCGCTTCCAAACTGGCAAACTTCACCCGCTCCGAGGGACGATAGGCCAACGTTTTTAAGTCTAAAGCATGGATTTGGCTGCCTCCGTCCGAGTCTTTTACTTTTTTGTAAAAGCCCTGACCGGATTTTTGACCCAACCAGCCCTGGGCCTGCATGTGCTCAAGGAAAGGGGGCAAGGCAAAAACCTTGGCTTCCTCACTGCCTTGCAAATGACCGGCAAGGCCTTGGGCCACATTAATTAAGGTATCCAAACCCACCACATCTGCCGTTCGGAAAGTAGCCGATTTGGGGCGGCCAATCACAGGTCCCGTCAGTTTGTCAACCTGCTCAACCGTAAGTCCCAACTCTTGCACCAAATGAAACAAATGCATAATGCTGAAAACCCCAATTCTATTGGCTATAAAGGCGGGAGTGTCGGGGCAAGCCACCGTGTCCTTGCCCAAAAACTTGCGGCCATACTCCATAAAGAATTCCTGAACCTCCGGGGCCGTTTCTTTGGATGGAATAATTTCTAATAGCTTTAAATACCGCGGCGGATTAAAAAAATGCGTGCCTAAAAAATGGCGTTTAAAATCTTCGCTTCTTCCCTCCAGTAAACTGTTGATAGGAATTCCGGAGGTGTTTGTGGAAACTAAAGTACCGGGCTTCCTATGTTTTTCTATCGACTCATAAACCTTTAGTTTAATGTCGCGGCGCTCAATTACGGCTTCAATAATCCAATCGGCCTCTGCCACAAAAGGCAAGTCGTCTTCAAAATTTCCAATGCGAATTCTATCGGCGAATCCGCTGTGATACAAAGGTGCTGGCTTCAGTTTTTTGGCTGCCTCAAAATGGTGTTGCACAATTTTGTTTCGCCATGCTTTCGAAGTCTCTGTCCAACCTTTGGCTCGGTCCTCTTCGGTCAATTCCCGTGGCAAAATATCCAGCAGCAGCACTTCCACCCCAATATTGGCCAAGTGGCAAGCAATTTGAGAGCCCATAACTCCCGACCCCAAAACGGCGGCTTTTCGAATATGTCTAGACTTTGCTGTCATGTCGCTTGTATTTCTTGTCCATTATTTTGTTGTTCTGCAAAGGTTTTGCTGTGTTCAGCAATTAAATTGGAAACCCTAAAAAAGGCTTCCAATTCTTCGGCACTGCATTGACCGGCAATGTATTCGTGAAAAGACTTTACGGTTCTGCTCGATTGCTGCCGCATCAATACGCCTTCCTGGGTAAGCGTAACGCGCACCATGCGCTTGTCTTTCGCATCCGCCGAACGTTTCAACCAGCCTTTGCGCTCTAAATTGTTCAGCATTCTGGATAAACTCCGCGCTTCCAAACCCAATTGTGGCCCCAAATGCGTTACCGGTATACCCTCCGGTGGAATATTGAGCAACACAAAGCCCACCGCCGTACTTAATTCTTTATCGGCTCCCACCTGATTGTACATGCGCGAAACGGCATGCCAGGCATTTTTAACGCCGGCGCATACGGTCTGTTTTTTTGTGCCTTTTGACCACATTCTCAAATATACACAAAAAAACGTATGCAGGCATACTATATTGACGCTTTTTTTGGGCCCCCTTCGGCCGGGCCCTTACTGCAAGTCCTCAAAGCAAAGCTAAGGGAATGCGGGCTCCGGGTGCTTGCTGCGCGCCGCATCCTCGCTCCTGCATTCCCTAGGCTTTGCTTTTCCGGGCTTTACGTGCGGTCCCTGGGCCGTAATCTTCTGGAAAACTTCTATTCCCCGGGAGCTTTCGCTATTCTCTCCGTTGGTCTACACACGCCTTGAGGCGCGTTTACTTGGTTACACTACGTCCAATAACAATTCTTTGGACTTCGCTGGTACCTTCGTAAATCTGGGTAATCTTAGCGTCGCGCATGAGGCGCTCCACATGGTATTCTTTTACATAGCCATAACCTCCATGCACTTGCACGGCTTCTGTGGTGACCCACATGGCCGTTTCTGAGGCATATAGTTTAGCCATACTAGAGGCTTGGTCGTAATCCATCCCTTGGTCTTTCATCCAAGCGGCTTTGTATACCATAAGGCGCGCCGCCTCTATTCTGGTGGCCATGTCTGCCAATTTAAATGCAATGGCCTGATGGTCGGCAATGGGTTTCCCGAATGCCTTACGCTGCTTGGCATATTCTTTAGCGAATTCATAGGCTCCAGCGGCTATACCCAAAGCTTGGGCGGCTATGCCAATTCTTCCGCCACTTAAGGTCTTCATGGCAAACTTAAACCCAAAACCATCTTCGCCTATCCGGTTTTCTTTGGGCACTTTAACGTCTGTAAATTGCAGGGTACAGGTGTCGCTGGCACGAATTCCCATTTTATTTTCTTTGGCACCTTTTTCAAAACCGGGCATTCCGTCCTCTACAATTAGGCAATTGATTCCACGGTGTCCTTTTTCGGCATCCGTTTGGGCCATTACCAAATAATATTTGGCGTTTTTACCGTTGGTAATCCAGTTTTTGGTACCGTTTAGCAGGTAATGATCGCCCATATCAATGGCTGTTGTGCGCTGTGAGGTGGCATCTGATCCGGCCTCCGGTTCAGACAAGCAAAAGGCTCCAATACAAGAACCTGCCGCCAATGGCTTTAGGTATTTTTCTTTTTGAAAATCACTGCCGTAGGCATCCAAACCATAACATACCAAACTGTTGTTCACAGAAACCACTACAGAGGCCGAGGCATCAATTTTAGAAAGCTCCTCCATAACCAATACGTAGGATAAGGTGTCCATGCCCGATCCTCCCCATTGTTCGGGAACCATCATGCCTAGGAAACCTAATTCTCCCAGTTTTTTGATTTGTTCGTGAGGAAATTCCTGCTTTTCGTCCCGCTCAATTACGCCGGGCAGAAGCTCTTCGCGGGTGAAATCGCGTGCCGCTTTGCGAATCATTTCGTGTTCTTCGGTAAGCTGAAAGTGCATGGTGCCTTGTTTTATTTCGGATATTATGGGCGTTAAAGATACGCAACCCCTCGATAAACATGGAAACCAACCCAATGGTTTTAGGAATGATGTCCGGAACTTCGCTGGACGGATTGGATTTATGTCTTGTGAAGTTCTTGCAAGTGCATGATAGTTATGCATTTGAAATAGTAAAGGCCCAAACATTACCCTACACAGAAGTGTGGAGAAATAGATTGGCAGAAGCACATAATTTGTCGGGATTTGAATTGCATGCGCTGGATATCGCTTATGGGAATTGGCTGGGTAAGCAAGCAAAGCAGTTTTTAGGAAATCATAGACCAAGCTGTATTGCTTCCCATGGACACACGGTTTTCCATGCACCGCATAAGGGCTTATCTCTTCAGATTGGCCATGGTGGTGCTATACATGTTCAAACCGAACTTCCTGTAATTTGCGACTTCCGTATTGAAGACGTGCTGGAAGGCGGGCAGGGGGCACCTTTAGTGCCGGTGGGCGATGCCTTGCTGTTTCCTCAGTATGCCGCTTGCTTAAACCTGGGAGGTTTTTCAAACCTAAGCTGGAACGATGCTCAAGGGCTGCGCAGAGCCTCGGATTTGATTCCAATAAACATGGTTTTAAATCGGCTGGCTCAGCGTCTAGGCTTTAGCATGGATACAGATGGACATTTGGCGGCTCGGGGAGTGGTAGACAATGACTTGGTCCATACACTTCAGTCCTTAGACTTATGGCAACGGCCCTTTCCTCGCTCCTTTGGTCGGGAGGATGTAGATGCTCAGGTGTGGCCCCTAGTTTCAGAATATCCTTCCGTGCCCAATGCCTTGGCAAGTTGCACCTATTGGATGGCTCATTACCTGGCCGAAACCATTCAGTCGCTTTGCCAATCGCCTGCAAGTGCTTCTCAAGCCAAGCCTAAGGTTTTGGTAACGGGTGGCGGAGCCAAGCATCCTATATTGATGGAAGGCTTAGGTAATTTGGCCCCCAATATAGAATGGATAGTCCCGGACGACTCTCTGGTAGATTTCAAAGAGGCACTCATTTTTGCCTTTTTAGCTTGGCTAAAGCTTTCCCACAAGCCTAATGTATGGAAAGAGGTTACCGGAGCCCGACAAAGCGGAAGTAGGGGGCAGGTGTGGGGAACTTAAGCACCGTGGCAGTTTTTGTATTTTTTGCCTGACCCGCAAGGACATGGGTCATTTCTTCCAATTTTCTCGTCGGCTTTTAGAGGAGCCGAACTAGGCTGAGCCATTTTCGAGGGGTTGGGAAGGTTCCCGGCAGGATGACTTCCTGCTTGTCCGGGTACAGGAGCTTTTGCTGCCACTCCGGGAGGCGGTGCCATGGGCTTATTCACCGTGGGCGCAGGAGCTACCGGCCTTTGCTGTTGAGGGTTTTCCCTGGGTAAATCCGCCTTCATTAAAAAGGCAAGCATTTCTTGATTTAATTTGGCCAAGAACTGTTGGAATAGGGTAAATGCCTCTTGTTTGTACACCAATAAAGGATCTTTTTGCTCATAGGAAGCATGGCTTACCGATGATTTTAGATCGTCCATTTCCCTAAGGTGATCTTTCCAATGAAGGTCAATTAAGGCAAGAATAATGGATTTTTGCAGGTATCGAATCACTTCTTTTCCTTGGCTTTCGTAGGCCATTTTAAGCGGCACTTGAATTTGCATGGTTTTCATGCCATCGCTCAAAGGAATCATAATGTTTTGGTACTGTTGGCCTTGTTCCAAATAGACCTTTTCAATTACGGGCCACACAGCATTTCGTATGGTTTCCATGCGGTGTTGCATGGACAGAATCACAGCTTCGTGAAGATTAGCAGCGATTGCTTCGGGCGACATTTCGAGGAAGGCGGCTTCGTCCATGGGCGGTTCCATGGAAAGTTGCCTAAAGACTTCAAGGCTGAAACCCGGATAGTCTCTGGATTCGTAAAAAGAGTCCACCAATTGGTCGCAAACGTCGTAAATGGTGTTTGAAATGTCAAGGCTTACCCGTTCTCCGAACAAAGAGTTCTTTCGTTTGCGGTAAACGGCTTCTCTTTGAAGGTTCATAACGTCGTCGTATTCCAACAGACGTTTACGCATGCCAAAGTTGTTTTCCTCTACTTTTTTCTGGGCTCTTTCAATGGAGCGGGTAATCATGCGGTGGGTAATTACCTCTCCTTCTTTGATTCCCATCCGGTCCATGAGTTTAGAAATCCGTTCTGAGCCGAAAATCCGCATCAAATCGTCTTCTAAAGACACAAAGAAAACAGAACTACCGGGGTCTCCCTGCCTTCCTGAACGTCCTCTCAACTGGCGGTCCACACGTCGGGAATCGTGGCGTTCGGTACCAATAATGGCCAAACCGCCGGAATCCTTAACTCCGGCTCCCAACTTAATGTCGGTGCCGCGTCCGGCCATATTGGTTGCAATGGTTACTGTTCCCGCTTTACCGGCCTCGGTAACAATTTCGGCCTCTTTTTGGTGGAGTTTTGCGTTAAGTACCTGGTGTTTGATGTTTCTGAGCTTGAGCATTCGGCTTAACAACTCCGAAATTTCGACCGAGGTTGTACCCACCAATACGGGTCTGCCGGCCTCCACGTATTCTATGGTTTTGTCGATAACCGCATTGTATTTTTCCCGCTTGGTTTTATACACCAAGTCTTCCATATCCTTGCGTTGTATTGGGCGATTGGTGGGAATTACAATTACTTCCAGTTTGTAAATGTCCCAAAACTCTTTGGCTTCGGTTTCGGCTGTGCCGGTCATGCCGGCCAGCTTATGGTACATTCTAAAGTAATTTTGTAAGGTGATGGTAGCATAGGTTTGTGTTGCCGCTTCCACCTTCACATTTTCTTTTGCTTCAATGGCTTGGTGCAATCCATCGGAGTACCTGCGACCGTCTAGGATACGGCCGGTTTGTTCGTCTACAATTTTCACCTTACCCTCCATGACCACATAATCTTTGTCGCGGTCAAACAAAGCGTAAGCCTTAAGCAGTTGTTGAATGGTATGTATGCGCTCGGATTTTACCGAAAAGTCACGAAGCAGCGCGTCTTTTTTCTTGCTGCGTTCTTCGGCATCGCTGTATTGGTTATCAATTTCCGATAATTCAGTAGCGATGTCGGGCAAAACAAAGAAATTGTCGTCTTCAATGCCTTGACTAATCAGGTTGATGCCTTTTTCGGTAAGGTCAATGCTGTTTGTTTTTTCTTCGATAACGAAAAAGAGTTCGTCGTCGATTTTATGCATTTCCTTGGACTGGTCTTGCATAAAGTAGTTCTCGGTTTTTTGCAAAACCGAGCGAATTCCTGGCTCACTGAGGAATTTAATAAGGGCTGTATTTTTAGGCAAACCGCGGTAGGAGCGTAGCAGCATTTCGCTGCCTTTTTTATTTTCCTCCTTGCTGGCGTCGTCTCGGCTCAACACCTTTTTGGCATCGGTGAGTTGAATGTTGATGAGTTTGCGTTGAGCCGCCACCAATTTCTCTACCAGTGGTTTTAGCTGGATAAACTCTTGGTTGTCGCCTTTTGGGGTTGGGCCGGAAATAATAAGGGGTGTTCTGGCTTCGTCAATAAGCACAGAGTCGACCTCATCAATGATGGCGAATTGATGCACCCTTTGCACCAATTGGTCGGGGTGCGTTGCCATGTTATCTCGCAGGTAATCGAAACCAAATTCGTTGTTGGTTCCGTATACAATATCTGATCTGTAGGCTTTTCTTCGGGCTTCGGAATTGGGCTGGTGTTTGTCAATGCAATCGATGCTCAAACCATGGAACTCAAAAATTGGCCCCATCCATTCAGAGTCTCTTCGCGCCAGGTAGTCGTTTACGGTTACTACATGAACTCCTCTTCCGCTGAGTGCATTTAAGAAAATAGGCAGGGTGGCTACCAAAGTTTTACCTTCCCCGGTGGCCATTTCGGCAATTTTACCGGAATGAAGCACCGCTCCACCAATGAGCTGGACATCGTAATGCACCATGTCCCAAGTAATTTCGCCTCCGGCTGCGGTCCAGGAGTTCGGCCAGTAGGCCTTTCCGTTTTCCACTTTCATGTAGCCCTTTTCGAGCGCAATTTCCTCATCAAAAGGGGTGGCCTGCACCTCAATTACCTCGTTTTCCTTAAACCGTTTTGCGGTTTCTTTCATTATGGCAAAGGCCTCTGCCATAGAATGGTCGAGCAGTTTATCGAGGGTTTCGAGCAAGGCTTTTTCTTCCTTGTCTATGGCCTCAAAAATGGCTTCTTTTTCTTCGTCCGAAACACTGGAATCCTCGGTTTTATTGCGCAGTTCATCAATGGTGCTTTGATGCTCGGCAATCCCTTCTCGGATTTTTTGTTTGAGCTGTTCTGATTTTTCGCGTAGGGCGTCGTGGCTTAAGGACCTTAAGGGTTCCCAGGCTGCGTTGACCTCAGTAGCGTATTTTTGGAGTTCCTTAACGTCTTTTTCGTTCTTGGAACCAAGAATTCCGGAAAGTATAGTGTCTAAAATACCCATGTGCAAACAAGCTTATGGTCTACAAGAGACCAGCTGCGAAGTTAAGATAGAAATGTGGGTTTACGGATAAAAAAACCTTAAGACCTTCCAAAGAGGAAGGTCTATGTGGTTGGGCTGAAGCTTTAAGGAAGGAGATAGGCCAAGGTTTAGTATTCGTCTTCGTTGAAGAAGAAATCCTCTTTGGTGGGGTAATCGGGCCAGATATCCTCGATGGTTTCGAAGGATTCTCCATCGTCTTCCAGTTCTTGCAAGTTTTCGATAACCTCCATGGGCGCTCCGGTGCGCATGGCAAAGTCGATGAGCTCGTCCTTGGTGGCGGGCCAGGGTGCATCTTCCAAATAAGAGGCCAATTCTAATGTCCAGTACATGGGGCAATCGTTTTAGCTGTTGTTTTTGGTAACGAAAGTCCGTCTAATTTGTTCCAAAATCTTTCGAAGTCCGCAAAAGTAACCTAATTTTTCGGCTGAGCAAATCTCTTTTAGCTTCTTTGTTTTGCCCTCATTATCAAATGATAAACCTTCTTTTATTTCCGGGTTGAATCTCTGTTGGGTTTTCATCCCCCTTTTGTTCGAAGATAATCCACACCAAGATACAGACTGGGGGCTGTGCGAGCGAAGAATAAACGGCATGCGTATCGTCCCTCTCCCTCTCCCTC
>CAZJFM010000041.1:0-2213 GCA_964545365.1 uncultured Candidatus Competibacteraceae bacterium
AAAAAGGTTCGAGAAGGTGGACGCGTTGCTATTCTGGCGGCGATCCTGCCCTGACTGTAACGTCAGGGGCTGCGTTACGGCCAAATCTCAAGTTTTTTATCCTGACCGCCGCGTCAGGGGTCCTCATTTACCATTAGTAAACTCCGGCCTGCCCTGACCGCAGCGTCAGGAGCCTTTCGATTTGTCCGTGCCTTAATTCGCCCCTGACGCCTTGGTCAGGGTTATAAACTTGAAAACACAACGCGTCAACCGTCTCGATTCCATTTTTTGGAAAAAAATCTCTACATAAAAAATAGAAAGTGACTGATTTTCAATTTATTGAAAAAATGAAAATCTCTACATCACAGAAATTGGAGCGTCCCATGCTAAGCAAAAGCCTACTTACCATTAAAACCTACCAAAGTCCTACCCCTTGCGGGTTTGGATAAATAATTTAGGACAAAATGGGAAATTCCTACCTCAACAAATTCACCTTACCCACCAGGGTATGCAGCTCTCCAAAACTGTCCAACAAATCAATTTTGTACACATACACCCCTTGGGCTACTCCCTTAGGCTCTCTTTGATTTCGGCCATCCCAGCCTTTCTCAATGTCTTTGGTATAGAACAATTGCACACCCCAGCGGTCGAAAATCCACATCTCTCCCTCTTCAATTCCGGTTCCATACACCCGAAAACGCTCATTTAGACCATCGATGTTTGGAGTAAAGGTGTTCGGTACATGAAAATTCACATTCAAACGCACCGGACTGCATTGTTCCACATCATCTATGCACCCATGCTCTGTTGTCACCTGTAGAGTAACGCAATACCGACCTGTATCTAAGTAATTATAAGTAACTACTTCTCCTGTCTGGGTAGACCCATCAAAAAAGGTCCATAAAAAGCTATTTCCTAAGTCGGAACGATTTTCATAGGTAACCAAGGGGTTGTCCATGGTGGCTACAGCCGGATCGTAACTAAAGGCAGCCACGGGGTTAGGATGAACCGTTAACTGGTGTGTGTTGGGAGCCACAGCGGTGCACCCATCCGAAGAGGTAACCTCGAGACCCACCTGATAGCTGCCCGGGTTTTCAAAACAATGGCTTGGATTGGCCGTACCGGCAAAGTTTACCCCGTTGGCCGTCCAATTCCAAGCAGCAATGGTAGCATTTTGCACCGTGGAGTTGTCCGTAAACTATGGACACAAAGGAGCACAACCCTCATCGGGATTTACAGAAAAGGTGGCTTGTGGGACATCGAACAACAATACGGGTTGCTGCACGGTATCTACGCAACCAAATTCAGTTTGCACCACATGTTGAGCATTCCATGGGCCGATTGCGTTATATATATGAGAAATTTGATTTGCGGTTTGGCTACCTGAACCATCGCCAGGATCAATCTCTTCCATAATGATGCTTCCGGTGCTGTTGGTTGCCTGACTTGTCAGTTGAATGGGGTTGCCTAAGCACACCGGTTGGTATACAAGACCCGCTTGCGGATTGCTTCCCACGCGTACAACCGTGGATTGGTTGATTAAACAACCATTTGCGTCTGTAACAGTAGAGGTAATGTTCATAGGCCCTTCAACCGCCGTAAAGCTAGCTTGGGCATTGATTCCCGCGGCAGGACTCCATAAGTACTGATAGGGAGCCGTTCCACCACCGGCCGCTGCATTGGCATTAAAGCTTTGTCCATCGCAGATGCTGTCCACGGAAGTGGTGAGCTGCAAAGTCAATTGGCTAGGCTCGGTAATGCTAAAGTAGGCACTATCGGTGCAGCCGTTCTGGTCGGTTGCCACCACCCAGAAGTTTCCGGGCCCGTAGCCGGTGCTACTGGTACCTGTTTGGTTATTTACCCATACAAAGGTATAAGGGCCAACCCCGCCTACCGCATCCGCACTTGCTTGGCCATCTGCCGCATTAAAGCACGATACGTTTTGGGTAGAGGTTATGGAAGCGTTAAGTACCGGTGGCTCAATAATGGATCCTTGAGCAGAGTCAATGCAGCCATTGGCATCGGTTACTATCAGGGTATAGTTTCCAGGAGCTAAATTAGCAGCCTGTGCTGAATTGCTTCCGGTGTTTGTCCAAGCATAATTAAGATTTCCCGTGCCTCCTGCCACATTAAAGCTCAATGCGCCATCTGCTGCTCCAAAGCAGGAAACGTCTTGCACTTGAGGACCTGAAATTTGGATGGGCGAAGGAGGGTTTAAGGTAATGCTGTCTTGA
>CAZJFM010000041.1:2313-22149 GCA_964545365.1 uncultured Candidatus Competibacteraceae bacterium
TTGAGGACCTGAAATTTGGATGGGCGAAGGAGGGTTTAAGGTAATGCTGTCTTGAGCTGTACATCCATTTGCATCTGTTACCGTAACCAGATAAAATCCCTGACCAATATTATTCAAGTTTGGCCCGGTTTGATTGTTGGACCAAGCATACTGATAACCCGGAGTTCCGCCGGATCCGGAAGCAGCTAATGCAGCAGATGTTGTACCGGGACACAAAGGAGTAGTAACATTAATTGATGCCGCAAGAGGGCTTGGCTCCGTGAGCGTTATGCTGTCTTGCATAGAACAGTTGTTGGTATCGGTAACGGTTACCACATAGGTTCCTGCAGGCAAGTTGTTTACAGAAGAAGAAGTGCTTCCGCCGGGAGACCACAGGTAGGACAAAGGACCCGAACCGCCGCTAGCATTGGCCGAAACACTGCCATTGCTGCCTCCGTTGCACGAAATATTTTGCCCTGAAACCGACAAGTTGATTGCCGGAGGTGAACCCACCGTTGCAGAAGAAGTAGCCTGAGTACCATTGGCATCGGTAACGGTTACCGTGTATGTTCCCGGACAAAGGTTTTGAATGGTATCGTTGGTGGAACCACCGGGACTCCAGGAAAAACTAAAGGGCGGTGTTCCTTGATTGGTGGTGGCTACTACCATTCCGTCGCAGGCTCCGGGACAAGATTCGTCCGTGGCGGCAGTAGATACCAAGGCATTTTGCACACAACTAAAATTGTCGATCAAAATATTGATGTAACCGCTGCAATTGCCGGTATGGTAAGGAGCAAAGGATATATAACAATAGTTCTGGGTAGGAGTAAATGTGATGTTATAGGTTTGCCAACCGGTATGGGTTATGGGACCGGAGGTATACAAGGTTTCTGCAATGGCGCAAGGTGAGCTTCCTGCATACATGGCAAAACTGGATGGACAGTTTCCCGGACCGGCAGTATTGTAAATGGGACTGTGGGCTAAGTCGACAGAAATGGTGTAAGTATTTCCGGCTACCAAACAAGGATTAAGCAATTGGGTCATACCCTCCTTATACCCGTTTGGATTATTCCCTGCATGCAAAAAGCTTACGTAGGTATTGCCATTGGAAGCAGGTAAATTAATGCCCCACTGCCCGGGTTGGGTATCGGGCGAACCATAACATGCTTGCCATGGAGCGGGAACTGTATGAGCCTGGGAATTTCCCTCCATGGAGGCATTGGAATAACAGGCAGGATTTTGAGCTAAAAGACTTCCCAAAAATCCAATAGCGCTTAAAAGAACCGTTGTAAATATCTTTGACATGTTTTTCTTTCTAGAAATTTGCCTAACTATTTGTAAAAATAGAAATTAAAAGGGTATTAGACACTTTCCCTTCATTAAAATTGAGGTTATTATATGAATATTTCCTTCATGGGAACCCCAGACTTTGCCGTTCCCTGCTTAGAAGCCTTGCATCAAAGCCATCATAGCATTGCTGCTGTGATTACTGCACCGGACAAACCTGCCGGCAGAGGCCGCAGTCCCCAAGCTTCGCCGGTCAAAAAAAAGGCACTAGAACTGGGACTTCCCGTACATCAGCCCACCAACCTTAAGTCGCCGGAATTTGTGGATTTCTTTCATGGACTCGGCTTAGATTTGAATGTGGTGGTGGCCTTTAGAATGCTTCCGGAAGTGATTTGGTCGGCACCAAGGCTTGGAACCATTAATCTGCACGCTTCCCTGCTTCCGGCCTTCCGAGGAGCAGCACCCATTCAATGGGCCATTGCCCGAGGAGCCGAAAAAACCGGCCTAAGTACTTTCCGTTTGGCGCATGCCATTGATACGGGGGACGTGCTGCTGCAAAAGGAAATTGCCTTAAACGGAACAGAAACCGGGAGCAGCCTCTACACAGAAATGATGCAGCTCGGCCCAAGCCTGTTACTCGAAACGCTTGATTTGTTGGAATCCGGGAAGTTTAAGGCCACTTCCCAGTCCGAATTGGCAAAGCTTCCCTACCGCAGTCCTTCGGAAGCCCCTAAGTTGGAAAAAGCACATGGATCTTTATCTCCCGAATTCTCTGTAAATGAAGCCGAACGCTACATCCGTGCTTTCTACCCGTTCCCCGGTACCAGGGTGCAATTGATCATGGACGACAAAAGCCTTTTGGAGCTAAAGGTGCACGCCGCTGAATGGGTAGACCTTCCAAAAATGCTCCCCGGAAGCATCGGCATAGAGCAGGAGGAACTTTTTCTAGGCTTTAAGGATGGAGTGCTGCGCCTAACCCAAGTGCAAGCCCCGGGCAAAAAGGCCATGCCGGCCTCAGATTTTTTGCGTGGCCTAAGAAACCGACCTGTTCGTTGGCAAAAATCTACCCTTTAAAGCCTTGTTTGGGGTCCTTAAGTCCCCTTTTCCCCTTCTAAATGGGTCATTATTAGCGGCTAAAGGAGGCAAAAATGGGGGCACTTATCAACAAAAAGGCTGTTTTATTAACAAAAGCCCCTGTTTTCAAGGGGTTTGACTTGCATTCCTCATTCAGGCCTATAAATTTGCTTAACGTATTTCAAATACCTGTTCATTACACACTAAATCTTTACACTATGAACAAAGCTGAATTGATCGAAGCGATCGCAAACAATTCTGGTCTTTCTAAAGCCGACAGCAAAAAAGCTTTAGATGCCTTTATCGAAACCACTACCAGCACCTTGAAAAAAGGTGACCGTGTAGCTTTGGTAGGTTTTGGTTCTTGGAGTGTTTCTTCCCGCGCTGCCCGCACTGGACGTAACCCCCAAACCGGTAAGGAAATCAAAATTTCTGCGAAAAACGTTGTAAAGTTCAAGGCAGGTGCCGAGCTTTCTGACGCAGTAAAGTAATTGAACCTTTACACTAAAAAAAGCTGCCTTTTGGCAGCTTTTTTTTTGCATCATTTTGGGCAAAAAAGATCAAAGAATGGCCCCCCGGCCACACGTAGGGCCGTTTGTTTTGGCTGAGGAGCAGCCGCCGGCTGAGGAGGCCCCGGAAACTTCCGGGGACCCCGCAAGCCTGCGGATGCCCTACAGGCAAGACAAACGACCGGAGCAAGGGCCGGTTAGAATTCTTACTTTTAATTTGGAACCGGGGCCCAAAAAAAACCGTCTCCAAAGGAGACGGCGCATGACATCGTTTTAGAATTAGCCTAAACTTTTAGCTTACAGGTATTTGCCTGGTCTGCGGCGCCTGCAATTCCGGCTTTTTAGGCAGCTTAATGCAAAGAATCCCTTCCTTTACCTCTGCCTCAATGTGCTCCACATCAATGCTTTCAGGTAGCTGAAAGCTTCGTTCAAAATCCGAAAATTGAAATTCACTCAACCAGGTCTTTGTTTCGGCATCTCGAGTTCCCGGCTTGCATTGCCCTTTGACCACAAGTTGGTCTCCATGTAAGGTCATACTTAAGTCTGCTTTGCTAAAACCGGGAGCCAGCAATTCAATTTCAAAACCTGCCTGAGTTTCCAAAATGCGTGCCGCAGGGCGCACTATGGCGTTCTTGTTATGGATGCGCCGAGGGCTCAATAGCTCCTCAAACAATTGATCAAAATTTAGGGGGCTGTGCATGCTAGATTTCATAGGATACATATTTCTTGTTTTGGCACCTGTATTGCAAAAAACCAACCATTTGAATATGAGTGACATAGTGTCGCTTTTCTTAAATCTTTTTTGCATTTTGGCTGACAGTTTTACGCTTTAACGCATCTTTGTACTGCCATTTTTGCATGTATGGAATTTGATTGGAACGGCCCGGCTACCGAGGATAGTGGAATTTTTGGACTGCCTTGGTCGGCAGAAGCATCTTCGTTGGTTTTATTGCCGGTGCCATGGGCAGCAACTGTTTCCTATGGAAATGGAGCGGAGCGGGGGCCGGAAGCCATTCTGAATGCATCCAAGCAAGTAGATCTTTATTCGGATTGGTTGCCGGAAATCTGGAAATACAAAACAGCCTTGCTTTCAGCTCCTGAAGGATTGGAGGAGAGCAACCTAGCCACCCGCAAGCTGGTGGAAAAGGTATTGGCTGACCTTTGGGAAGGCCAACACAACTCCTCCACCGAAACCGAACAAATCAATCAAGCCTGTGCATCCATGAACGCCGCCGTTAAGGCCGCCTGCTTGGCTCATTTGCGTCAGGGAAAACGCTTGGGTTTGGTGGGTGGTGACCACAGCACCCCCTTGGGCTACTATCAGGCTTTAGGAGAGCACCATGGTTCCTTTTCCATGCTGCAAATTGACGCCCATGCCGACCTTAGAAAGGCTTATGAAGGTTTTACTTACAGTCATGCCTCCATCATGTATAATGCCTTGAAACAAGTTCCTGCCATTGAAGCTTTGGTTCAAGTAGGCATTAGAGACCTGTGCCAAGAAGAGGCCGAATTGGCAAATGAACATGCCAAAGTACACCTGCATACCGATGCCCAAATGCAAGCCCACCTGTTAGAGGGCAAAGGTTTTGAAGCCTGGGTGGCCTCTCTTTTGAAGCCCTTGGGCAAGGAGGTGTACATAAGTGTAGATATCGATGGGTTAGATCCTTCGCTATGTCCCAGTACCGGCACCCCGGTTCCGGGAGGCTTAAGTTTTTATCAGGCTTGCCGCTTGGTACAAATGGTGGTAGAAAGCGGCCGCAAGGTCATTGGCTTTGACTTGGTTGAGGTAGTACCCGGCCCCACCGAATGGGACGCCAATGTGGGCGCCCGAATGTTGTTTCAATTATGTGCCGCCGTGCACGCATCTTAAAAAATTTAACATGAAAGGACCTGTTTCTCAATTTATGGCGCATCATTACCGGCACTTTAATGCGGCCGCCATGATGGATGCCGCCAAAGGCTACGAAACCCACCTAAGTGAGGGGGGCAAAATGATGGTTACTTTGGCCGGAGCCATGAGCACGGCTGAATTGGGGCTTTCATTGGCCGAAATGATTCGTCAAGGAAAAGTGGACATCATTTCTTGTACGGGTGCCAATTTAGAGGAAGACATCATGAATTTGGTGGCTCATAGCCATTACAAAAGGGTGCCTCATTACCGCGATTTAAGTCCTAAAGACGAATGGGAGCTTTTGGAAAAAGGCTTCAATAGAGTAACCGACACCTGCATTCCCGAAGAGGAGGCCTTTCGTCGTTTGCAAAAACACATGGAAGCCTTGTGGAAAAAAGCTGCAGCCGAAGGGAAGCGCTATTTCCCCCATGAGTATATGTACCAAATGCTGCTCAGCGGGGTATTGGAGGAGCATTATGAAATCGACCCCAAAAACAGTTGGATGCTTGCGGCTGCCGAGAAAAACCTGCCCATTGTGGTACCCGGATGGGAAGATTCTACTATGGGTAATATTTTTGCCAGTTATTGCATAAAGGGAATCTTAGAGCCCTCCTTGGTGAAATCCGGAATTGAGTACATGACTTGGTTGGCCGATTGGTACAGGAACAACTCAAGCGGCAAAGGCGTGGGGTTCTTTCAAATTGGCGGAGGCATAGCCGGTGATTTCCCCATTTGCGTAGTGCCTATGATGTACCAGGATTTGGAATGGACCGATGTGCCTTTCTGGAGCTATTTCTGTCAAATCTCAGATTCCACCACAAGTTATGGGTCTTACAGTGGCGCCGTACCCAACGAGAAAATCACTTGGGGAAAGTTGGATATAGACACCCCAAAATTCATTGTAGAATCGGATGCCACCATTGTAGCTCCTTTGATTTTTGCTTGGTTGCTCGGTTGGTAAAAGGGTATTTAGTCCTTGCATTGCACAATAACCGACCCATTGGACCAAAGGTGCATGTTGTCTGATGAAAAACTGCGTACTTCGGTCGGAAAAAGTGCATCCAATAAGCTGTCCGGTGCCAATCCACTGTTCTGGTAGCGTTGATCGCCAAACCAAAGGGTGTTGACCAAAACGGTAGGGCCTTGGAGTTGGGCCACCGGTGCTCCTCCAAAATTGGGTTCGGCATATAAAATTACCGAAGTTCCTTCATCCACAGCTATGGCATCGAAGGTAGTTGCCACGGCCTTAGGAAAAGCTTGGGTATTGTCAGGGTAGCGTCCTGCACCTACCATTTCTCCGGCGGGGTCTTGGAGGTCATAAATTTTGGAAATATGTCCTTCTACCACCCGATTCCCCAAAATAGCTCCTGAAAAATGGGCACGACACCCGGGTTTTGGGGAAGAAACTGTGGGCACAAATAACACTTCGGCCTTGCGTTGCAAAGGATAACTCAGGGCCCAAAACTCATGCTGCTCTCCCCTGCTTTCTACCAGAACTCGGTCCGAAGGCCAACCCAAAGCCAATAATTGGGCCTTTAAAAACCTGGCCCGAGCCAAACCAAGCGCTTTGTTAGAAGCCTCATTCCCGACAGGATCGGTATATCCCACCACCAACAAATTGCCTTTCATGCTGTCCGGGTGCAAGGCTTGAGGCAGTCCATCCACCGGGCTTTGGGCCGAAGCCGTTTCAAAGTACAAAGTCCAAAACGCTTGCTGCGCTCTGGACATGGGAGCCAAAAAGAGCAAGCACAAAAAGTATAGATACAAGCGCATACGATTTAAACGTAACAGAATATGAATTGGTATTTCAAAGGTAGCCCAAGCCTACAAACGCTCCCATTATGTTTTGTATTTTTGTAGGAAAGCACAACATTGGGCAGCAGCGTACTGGATACATCGGTGGCTTTTTTGAAAGGAGCGGGCCCCAGAAAGGCCGTGGTGTTTAAAGAGGAGTTGGGTATTGCGACCTACGCCGACCTTATTACCCACTTTCCCTTTCGTTACGAAGACCGAACCAAACTAACTCCCTTATCGGAATTGGCCCAAAAAACCCACAACGTTCAATTCTTAGGAGTTGTATTGAGCGCAGAAACCGCGGGAACAAACAAGTCCCGGCAGCGTTTTGTGGCACAAATTCAAGACAAAAGCGGAAGCGCTACCTTGGTTTGGTTTGGAAAAACAGATTGGTTGGTGGGACGACTAGTACCGGGCAAAGTGTATTTGTTTTTTGGCAAACCCACCCTATTTCAAGGCACGGTGCAGGTATCGCATCCGGAATTCGAACTCTTTTCTGAAGGAACTCCGGTAAATCGGGGATTGGAACCGGTGTATCCAAGCACCGAAAAAAGCCGGAAATCCGGACTAGGCCCCATGCAAATAGGCAAGTTTGTGCGCCAAGTTTGGGAGCAATTTCCAGTAAAAATTGCAGAAAACCTTCCCCATGACCTTTTGCAAAGACTGGATTTGCCGGACCGAAATACCGCCCTTCGCCAAGTGCATTTTCCTCCCGACGAACCCAGCATGCAAAAAGCTCGGCTAAGACTCAAATTCGAAGAGCTGTTTATGGCTCAAATGCGCCTGTTGCGCAAACGCGATCTGCGCAAAGCCCAGCAAAAAGGCTTTCCCTTCGAAAAGGTAGGCGAGGCCTTTCTCGATTTTTACAAGCATCATCTTCCCTTCCGTCTTACCGGTGCACAAGAACAGGTGATTAAAGAAATTCGGCATGATTTAGGTTCCGGAAGTCAAATGAACCGCCTACTTCAAGGAGACGTTGGCTCCGGAAAAACCGTTGTGGCCGTTTTTTCCATGCTTCTTGCGTTAGACAACGGATTTCAGTCGGTGCTTTTGGCTCCCACAGAAATTTTAGCCCAGCAACATGCGCAAAGCATACAGGAACTACTCAACCCCATGGGGTTAAAGGTGGGTTTGCTTACAGGTTCTACCAAAATTGCTGCCCGAAAAGAATTGCACCAAGCCCTCCGCAACGGTAGCATGCCTATCCTGGTAGGCACCCATGCCGTGCTCGAAGACGTGGTTCAGTTTCACCGCTTAGGCTTGGCCGTAATTGATGAGCAGCACCGCTTTGGAGTGGCTCAAAGAGCGCGCTTGTGGAACAAAAGCAGCCCGCTCCCACCCCATGTATTGGTAATGACGGCAACCCCCATACCCAGAACCTTGGCCATGACCCGCTACGGAGATTTGGACGTATCCATCATTAACGAATTGCCGCCGGGCCGCAAACCCGTACGCACCGTGCACCGCCACGAGGCCTACCGACTAGAAGCCTATAATTTCCTTAAAGGACAAATTCAGGACGGCCGGCAGGCCTATATGGTTTACCCCCTCATCGAGGGAAGCGAAACCCTTGACTTTAGAGACCTTTTGGAAGGGTTTGAACGGCTCAAAAAAGCCATGCCCGATGTCCCGGCCGATTTGCTGCACGGACAAATGAAACCCGCCGAGAAAGAAGACGTTATGCGGCGGTTTGTAAAAGGGGAAGTAAAGGTTTTGGTGGCCACCACCGTTATTGAGGTGGGCGTAAACGTACCCAACGCCACCCTAATGGTTATTGAAAGCGCCGAACGCTTTGGCCTTAGCCAATTGCACCAGTTGAGGGGACGCGTAGGCAGAGGGGCCGACCAATCCTGGTGCATTTTACTAACCGGACCAAAACTCAGCGAAGAAGGCAAAGCCCGTATGCGCATCATGTGCGAAACCAACGACGGCTTTAAAATTGCCGAAAAAGATTTGGAACTGCGGGGCCCGGGAGAGATTGAAGGTACCAGACAAAGCGGTGATTTGAAATTTAAAATCGCCGATTTGGCCGAAGACCGATTCATTATGCACCACGCCCGAGCAGAAGCCGAGGCTTTGCTGGGCCAAGACCCGGAGCTTTCCCTGGAAAAACACCAAGGACTAAAACGCTACCTTCAGGTTCGAGAAGAATCACGAAACGATTGGTCCATGATCTCATGAACGGAGCAAGAATAGATAAACTGCTTTGGATGCTGCGCTACACCAAAACACGCACCCAAGCCGCAGAAGCGTGCCAAGGAGGCCGCGTAAAAATGCAAGGCAAAACCCAAAAAGCATCGAAGGTGGTATTGCCCGGCGACGAAATCAGTTTTTCTAAATCGCCCTTTGTGTTTCAATTTCGCATACTGGAAATTCCCAAGCAACGCCTTCCGGCCAAACAACTGAATGCCTATCGGGTAGATTTGACGCCGCCACAAACAGCCGTTTTGTCCGGTGGCAAAGTGCTCCGGCAAGGCGAAAGGCAAAGCGGCACCGGCAGACCCACCAAAAAAGAACGCCGCGATTTGGATGAATTCAAACCCGATGAAGATTCGATTTAAATCCTTGTTGATGGCAGCTTTGTTTGCCACATTGAGCCTGAGCGCCTTATACTGGCTCAGCAAACAGGTGTTGCACCAAGACCAAGCGCTGGAGAAATGCCTATGCCTAAACTGGATTGACATTGAAAAAGTGCGGGTAAAAGAAGCCACCGGGGTCTTTCAAAACAAAGATGCCCTGTACCTTCAAATCACTAGCGCGGAAGGCCGGCTGCAATACCGAGGCGCAGACGCCGACAGCTTGGCCGGGGCACTTAGAAATCAACCGCAATTTTGTGGCTGCCACATGGGCAAAGAACACGGAAACCTATGGCCCTGGCACATCGTTTCCGAGCCCTCCGACTTGGAAAACCGTCGCCAAAAATATTGGGAACAGCGACAAAAGGACTTAGGCTGGATGCCTTGGGGCATAGGCATTTGCTTGCTGCTTAGTGCGGTGATTTTGGGCTTGGGTTTGAGAAGAAAGAAGGTTTGATTTGGGCGCCAATTCCCGCTGTCAGCGGTAGTCCTCGGTTGCAAAGGCGGGCTTAGGGCTGTGGTCGGCGTTCCGCAAAGCTCCACACGCCCACAGCTCCTAAGCCCTAGCCTCTGCACCCTGTGGGCTACCTGCTTCCATCGGGGGCGCAAAAATTTGGACAAAAAAAAACTGCCTCTTCAAGAGAGGCAGCTTTTCATAAATTACGTCTTTAATTATTCACCGGTTACGATAGTTTCATAAGTGGTGATAATGTTAAGCACGTTTTTAGTTTTCAAGTCAACGGTAGAGATTTTAGAAATACCACCGTTGGCAGCTGCAGTTTGGATAGACGCATCTACACCAAAGCAAAGCATGCCTAGGAAGCAAGTACCGGAAGACATACCTACTTTGTTACCCACGGGGTTAGAAGTGGCATTCACCGGCATGGTGATAGAGCAAGAAGAAAGCATCATTCCGCCGGCAACGACGGCAGCCATCATTAGTTTGTTGATTTTTTTCATAACATAAAGATTTAGACAAGTATAAGAGGAATTAAAATAACCACCAACAAATTTTAAAAAAACTAATGCACATTCAGTTGTGAAGTACGCTGTTGCTTGCGTTATACGGCATTACTGGTCATGCATTTGGCGCATAAGGCCCCTAACCTTATAGTGCTTTGAGGTTTCCATGAGTTTTAACCCTCCCAAGTGCAAAACCCATCGGTCTTGCTTGGCTAAGTAGTTTTTTAGAAAGGTGTCCTTGGAAATTTTTGCTTCTAGCCTCCATTCCCAGCTTTTCTTCGTTGGCTTTAGAAAAACCGTTTTAAATTGGCCAAACAGCAAACTATCTCCGGACTGGCTCAGCCCTATGGAGGGCAAAAGCTCGGTATTCTGTTTTTCTTTGGTATTCCAAGTAAACCGCACATCTATGGAATCCCGGTTGGTCAATACATAGTTTTGGTCTACAAACACGGTATAATCCAGGGATGCCTTTTGTCCATCCCCCTTAAAATTTTGAGGCTTCCAAAACAGCATGTATCCTTGATCTTTAACAAGCGACAGGTAATATTTAGGAGAGGGTAGTCCTTTTGACCCGCCACGGGATCCACCCATGCGCATGCGGCATTGACTTAAACTTAGTGCAGTAATGAGTATCCCACCAAGAGCTAAAGCCTTAGTAATTCTATACATGTATCAATCTTTTAAACGCGTTAATACAAAATGGTCTTCCTGAGCAAAACTCTGCTCCAATAGGCTTGCCTGTTCGGGCTTAGCCACCAAATCAATACAAATCCTCACATTGGAATGATGCTCAACAAAAAGGACTCTAAACACAGTGTATGCTTGTTCTTGGTATAAAAAAGAAGGTAGTTGATGTTGATGCCAGCGATCAACCCTCTTTCGCACATGCTGTTCTTTGGCCATTAAAGCCGATTCAATGTCAAAATCAGAAGTCATAAAGGGCAAGGAAACCAATAACTGTATATCCTTGCCTTGGGCATATTTATTGAGCACCAATTGGCAGCTATCCGGTGTAAGCAAAGCCAATAGATCCACTTCTTTTTGGCTTGTTTTGGCAGGTTTAAGGTCAAAGGGCAAGGCAAAGTCTGTCAACAGGCCTATACGCATGCTCGGGGTTTTCTGAACAGCAAAAGCCCCTATTCCAAGAAAAAATACAGGAGCAAGTAAGGCAACAATCCATCGCTTATGCATGGGACAAAGGTAAGTTTTGTGCTTTGCAAAGCGTTGCTTTTTTCTTAATTTTACCCTACCCCACCCGCAAATGCAATGCTATGCGGGTTATTTATCCTTATTCATTATCCTTGTTTTTTTGGGCGGCTTTGCCATCTATTGTTTGCAGCCAATGCTTGATTGGACCTTCGGTAGGCTTTAACAGAACCGAGGGAAATGCATCGTCTGAACACAGCAGCAGCTTGCATGCTGAAGTATTGTTCCATCAAAAAAGCCTTTGGATGGGTGCACATATGTATGGAACCTTTGGAGGGTACTCCAGCAATCAACCACCAAGCCGCAGCGAAGGCAAGATGCATCTATATGGTGCAGGTCTGGTGTTGGGCTATACCCCCAATCCTCGCATCCGAAAAATAAAAGTGGTGGGTTTATGCCGTTTCAGCTGGGGGTTTGGACACCAAGAAGAACAACATTGGTGGCAATCTCAACTGATGCACCGTTGGGAGGGGCCAAGTCAACACTTAGGCCTTCAGTTAAGTGCAGAACTTTGGGTTCCTTTAGGTTCGCGTTTTTGGTTGCGTGGAGAAATTCTGGGCTTGGAATACAGCTATACGCAACTGGACGGCGGTTTTGAAGGAAATACCCGAAACCATGCCTGGAATTTACAAAGCTTGCCCTTTCATTTAGGACTCAACCTATCCATGCAACTCGGTAAGATTAGGCCTTCGTCTCGGCCTCAGCGTGTGCTTCCTGAGCCGCCAGGAAGCGTTCCGCCTCCAGGGCAGCCATACAACCGGTACCGGCCGCAGTAACGGCCTGCCTGTAAATGGCGTCTTGCACATCGCCGGCAGCAAAAACACCGGGAATCTCGGTAGCTGTGCTGTCGGCTTTGGTAAGTAAATAGCCGGCCTCGTCCATGGCCAATTTTCCTTTAAAAATATCGGTATTTGGCTTGTGACCAATGGCCACAAAAAAGCCAGTCACCGGAATTTCTTCGGTTTCTCCGGAGATTCTGTTCTTAATTCGGACTCCTTCTACCACATCTTCCCCTAAGATTTCATCCGTTTCGGTATTCCAATACACCTGAATTTTTGGGTTTTTCAGCACCCGATCTTGCATGATTTGGCTGGCACGCATTTCCTCGCGGCGGACAAACATGTGCACTTTGTTGCAAATCTTAGATAAATAGGTGGCTTCCTCGCAAGCGGTATCTCCTCCACCCACAATGGCTACGTCCTGATTTCGGTAAAAAAAGCCGTCGCACACCGCGCAGGCAGAAACGCCTTTTCCATTGAGCCTTTGTTCGCTCTCCATTCCCAACCATTTGGCAGAAGCACCGGTAGAAATAATTAGGGTTTCGGCATAAACGGTTTTGCTTGCGTCTACTTCTATTTTGAAGGGTCGTTGAGCAAAATCAACCGCTGTTCCCATTCCAAAACGAATGTCGGTTCCGAAGCGTTCGGCTTGCTTTTTAAAATCTTCCATCATTTGAGGTCCCATGATGCCGTCGGGGTAGCCCGGGTAGTTTTCGACATCGTTGGTAATCATAAGCTGACCTCCGGGTTCTGCTCCGGTAATCATGACCGGATTCAGGCCGGCCCGCGATGCATAAATAGCCGCGGTATATCCGGCAGGGCCAGAACCTAAAATTAAACAGGAGATGATTTCTTTTTCTTCACTCATGGCCTAAAAATATGAACTCTTTAATGTACCACAAAAATACAACTCAAGGAACGATGTATGTGTGATAACTGGCACCATAGCCTACAAATCCACCAATGGCGCCCTCTACATTGCCTTTTACAAAGGTTGGTGCCGAAAAAGGGTTCTCAAAACTACCGGAGGCCGCCTCGAAGGTGCGAATAAAGGAATAGCTTTCGCGTGTGATGGAACAAAACTTTATTTGAACGGTATCTCCGCTGGTATATCGGCGGCGTTCGTCAAAATCCAAGGTGTCAGCAATCAAAAAGAAGGGCAATGGATCGGGCTTAGAAATATCAAAGAAGATGGTATCTCCATTTACGATGCGGTCTTCAAAGACGCTGCGCCTAAGCGGTGCAAAGTCAGGAAATGCCTGAGTACGCGCAAAAACCCGGTAATGGTTGCCGGGTGCCGGAGGGTCGCGAAACCAAACGCGAATGCGGCCAAATTCCGGCTCATCGCCATCGGGCTCAAAAGCCAAGCTGTCCAAAGAAACAACCTCAGGGATGCTTGTGGAAGCAGTGGCCGTGTCTTCGCCGGCAATAATGGTTAGAAAGTAGGTACGACCTACCTGTCCCAACAGGGCGGGATTGGTTCCTTTATAATACACGGGCGGAAAACTGTTGGGATCAATAGTAAATTCCAAGGTATCGGTAAGGAGCCCATCGCTAAGAACGACGGTGGCAGAATCTACCACAAGGCCCAACAAACTATCAAGGGAAATCACTTGGGTATAGGGATAGGTTTCGGTGAGGGAAACTTTAGCAAATTGGTCTTGTTCGATGGAAGCATCTACCACCAGGCCCACCTCGTTTACGGGAACGGAAAGGTCGATGTCTGTTTCGCAGGAAACCACCGCAAAGGAGAGCAAAAAGCTAAGTAGTGCAAGGTTTTTCATAAAGATCCAAGGATTGATGGAAGGAATGTACTATGGGCGACGGGCCAGGGACGGAGGGTAGTCAGCCCGGCGAAGCAGCGCTCCAGCCATGGCCGCCGTGCCGCAGTGGAGCCCAAAGGGCAAACTCCGGCACGGCGATTGCCATGGCGGAAGCGGTGCGAGCCGGCTGCGACCGAAGGCCCGGTGCCCGGCCCTAAGGACGGGCAGGCCCCCAAAAAATAAATACTATGTTGTTGCCCGCTACGCATTAAAACGAGAAATTCCAGGTTACGGCAGGGATGATGGGGAACAAAGACACCTGCTTGCCTTGAAATTGCAGGGTTTGGGTTTCTTCGTTGTCTTGGGCGTCGAAGAAAATAAAGAAAGGGTTGAGCCTGCTGTATACGTTGTAAATGCTAATGTTGAGGCTGGATTCCCATTTGTCGTTTTTGTGGACTTGGTAAGTGGCTGAGAGGTCCATACGGTGGTAGGGCATCATGCGGTAGTTGTCGCGGTCGGTAAAGAATGGAACAATGTCGTTGCCTAAGAAATAGAATTCGGAAGGCACGGCGAGCACGTTGCCGCTGGAGAAGACAAAGACTCCGGAGACGGTCCATTTGTCGCTGATTTCGTAGGTGGCGGTGATGCTTACGTCGTGTCGGCGGTCGTAGCGCGGGTAAAAGAAATCGCCGTCGTAGCTGACCTCGTCTTTGGGGAAGTCGAAGCGCTGGGTCCAGGCGAGGGTGTAGCCAATCCAGCCGGTGAGGCGGCCTACGGATTTTTTAATAAACAGTTCCATACCCCAGCTGCGTCCCTTGCCAATGGAGAGGATGTTGTCGGGATTGTCGTTTACGATGTCGCCAAAACTGCTGTTGTCGCGGTACTCGATGAGGTTGTTCATGTGTTTGTAATACAACTCCACCGAGGTTTCGATTTTATCGTTTAAGAAATTTCGGAAGTAGCCTACGTTCCACTGCATGGATTCTTGGGGCGGAATGATTTCGGTGGACGGAAGCCAGATGTCGGTGGGCAAACTCACCGTAGCCAGGTTGGCCAGGTGCAGGTTTTGGTAATTTACGGTAAAGGCTCCTTTGAGCGAGGAGTTTTCATTGATTCTAAAGCGCAAGGCAAGCCTTGGCTCTGCGCGGTAATAATCCTGAATGTTGTCGAAAGTTCCGTAGGATATGGTATCGGAATTGAGTCCATCGGGTCCTTTAACGAAGCGGTCAAAAGGGCCGGTATGTTGGAAATAGGAAAGTCGGAAGCCGTAATTGAGTTTCCAGCGGGTACTGATGTCCCAATCGTCTTCGGCATAGAGCATCCAATCGTGGGCATATAAGGTTTGGGCGGAAGGCACGCCAATGGCATTGTCTTCTAAGGTTGCCTGTGCCGTGCTTGGGGTGAACTCGTGGAAAATCATTTCGGTGCCGAAACGGAGGGTATGGTTTGGGTTGGGAATCCAACTAAAATCGGTTTTGAGGCTGTAATCGCGAATTCCGGAACGCAGCTCAAAAGAGAAATCCTCGTCTTCGGCTGCGGTACGGAAGGAATAGTCCGAAAAAGTAGCGGTAGTGTTCAGGAAAAGTTTGGAGCTGAATTGGTGGTTCCAACGCAGGCTGGCAATGCCGTTACCCCAGGGAATATCGATGCCCAAATCGCCGGAGGGGGATTGAAAAGCAAAGACATCTTCGCCGTAATAGCCGCTTAGGTAAAGTCGGTCCTTCTCCCCTATTTTCCATTGAAGTTTGGCGTTGAGGTCGTAAAAAAAGTAAGAGTTGCCTTCCAAATCGCTGCCTTCGCCGGAGAAGGGCATCAGCAAGACATCGATGTAGGTGCGTCGAGCAGAAGCCAAGACCGAAAGTTTGTCTTTAACGATAGGACCTTCTACGGACATGCGGCTGGCGATGAGGCCTATTCCGCCCTGGCCGTGCCACTCCCGCATATTGCCTTCTTTCATAGAGATATCGAGGACCGACGAAAGCCGACCGCCGTAGCGTGCAGGCATACCGCCTTTGATTAATTCCACGTTTCGAATAGCGTCGGAATTAAAGACCGAAAAGAAACCGAACAGGTGGGAAGCGTTGTATACGGTGGCGTTGTCGAGCAAAATCAAGTTTTGGTCGGGTCCACCTCCCCGCACATAGAAACCGGAAGTACCTTCGGCAGCGCCAGCGACCCCAGGAAGGAGCTGAATGGTTTTAAGCACATCGACTTCACCAAAAATGACGGGCATTTTGCGCACTTCTTCCATTTTAAGTTCAATGGTGCTCATGCGGGTACTTTCGGTGTTTTGTTTGGAAAGGTCGTCGGTTACGGTGTATTCTTGGGTGGTAATGACGGTGGTGCCAAGTTCAAAATTTCGGCTGATGTCGGATTGTAGCTTGATGGTATCTATTTGGCTATTGAAGCCAATGTATTTGCATTCGATGATGTAGGTTCCTTTGTCGAGCGTAAGGGAATAGAAACCGAAATTATTGGCAACGGCTCCGGTGGTGGTATTTTTCACAATTACGGTGGCGCCAAGGAGTGCTTCACCGCTGGAAGCATCGCGAATGTACCCACTGAGTGTGGCTTTGGCGTTTTTTTGGGCAAATGCCTGGAAAGCGCAAAGAAAAAAGAACAGGAAAATCCACGTAGGTTTAAACGACATTCGGATGAATTTATTTACTACAACCTTTGTATGTATATGAAGTTCAGCAGCAGTCATTAAAAAATGCAAAAAATACCTTGCAAAGCTAAGGTTTGGAATGGTACGGGTGCGTTATTAAAGATTAAAATGTGGGAGGGTGGGCTGAGGTAATAAATGCCCTATGGAAATAGAGCTTCAGATACGCCAAAATTAAGGAAGCGATGTGCATTTGCTTTTCATTAATTCATGGATTCTTGAGCATGTAAGTGTGAGGGATAAAGCAAGTCAGAGACTCCATAATTTAAAGCCCTATTTAAATAGAAATAGAAGGAAGCTAAGATCTGGCAAAGCAAAGCAAGGGGGTGTAATCTCCATGATCTGCTGCTTTAACTGCCTGTAGGTAGGCTTTTCTAGTGTTACCCGCTTTGGATAGGTCACCGGCACCCCAGGAGAATGGCTCCTGACCAAATATTTTTTCAATGATGATATCGCCCATTAAACGGCTGTGCCTACCGTTTCCATTTGGAAAACAGTGAATGCTTACCAATCTGTGTTTAAAGCGCAGAGCCATCTCCTCCGGTGGGAATATTTTGTTTTCTACCCAAAAGAGGGCATCATCGCAGAGCATTTTAAGTGCAACAGGTATTTGATATTTATCTATGCCCAAATTCTTATTCGTATTTCTAAACTCACCTGCCCAAGACCAAACCTGGCCAAACATGCGCATGTGTAGGTTGCAAATAAAATTTTCTGTTAAGACATCTTGGGCTTTGAACTTTTTACCGAATACCCATTGGATGGCTTCTTCGATGTTTTGCTGCTCAAATTCATCCAATTCTCCCTTAGTAGCGACGGTTTCAATAAGCAAGCCTTCTTTTTCGTCTTCATCAATAGGCGTTTGGCCATTAATGTAGTGAAGCTCTAATCCCATAGCATCTTTGGTAGCTCATTTTTTATTACTGCAGTTCTCTCTTCAATGGCCTTTTTGAGCCGTTGCTGTGTGTTTTCCTGACCTTCTAATTTCATGGTATTAGAAGTTCTGGATACAATTCGAGTAGCCAATTCTTTGGCCTTACGGTCGATGAGCTTCTCTATGCTTCCGTCTTTAGGCACGAGACCGTAAACCAATTGCATATCCAAGGCATTGGCGGTTTCACGTAGGCTTTTAAGTGTAATGGTTCCTTCCTTTTCTCGCAGCTCTATTTCCTGTACACTTTGCTTGGTTATTGAGAGTTTATCAGCCAATTGCTGTAAAGACATTCCCAATGAAACTCTTACGGCTTTTAGCCATCCTGTTGGAGGAGCAACCACTTTTTGAGCCGTATTAAATCCACTCAACTTGGTCTCTAATTGTTCTATTTGTAGCCTTTTCTTATTCATATCGTAAGGGTATAGCCTGACATTAAAGGTTTAAAAGTAAGGTTATAACCTGACATAGGCAAATTGTAAGTAAGGCTATAGCCTGACGAAATATAGTGCAACGTCAGGTTCAAGCCTGACAAAAAGTTCATAAGGAAGGATGTAGCCTTTCAATTTCCTTAAGATGGGAATAGAGGATACCTTTTCATTGACTCAAAATGGGATTTTATTATATCTGGGGAGCAAAACCAACCTTTTAGTACCATGTCAGAAGCTCCAAAATCGCAAAAGCGTATTGAATTTGAGTCCAAAAGGAAGGATTATACAGAAATTGATTAATGTATGATTAAAGAATCAAAAATACATATATTTGTATCATTAATAACACATTATGGCAAATAAGACCCCGACTTTACTACCAAGGATTCAGCGCATATTGGAAGAGCTTGGCGAAAATATACGATTGGCGCGTCTCAGAAGAAAATTGAGCACCACGCAAGTAGCGGAGCGTGCCGGAATGGGACGGACTACTCTATTGAAGATCGAGCAGGGCTACCCTGGTGTTGGGATTGGTCAATACTTGAATGTATTAAAAGTGCTCGGTCTGGAAAAGGATTTTTTACTTGTAGCCAAGGACGATGCATTGGGAAGAAAACTACAAGACGCAAACTTGGAAACCGGCAAGCGCGCACCTAAAAGAAATAAGCCATCATGAATAAAAAAAGCGCACGAAGAGATTTATACGTGTATGCCGATTGGAAGGAAATAAACGGCCCACGCCTCATGGGGGTACTTCATTCTGAATTGTTACGAGGCAAGGAGGTCTTTTCATTTGCGTATGAACAGGAATGGCTTCAGCAAGGATTTGCTCAGGTTTTAGATCCTGAGTTGCGATGATCTGGGAATCTATAATTCCGAGATTCATCCAAAGGCATCATAATGGGAGATAAATCCAATCCGGTTTGAATGAAATCAGGGTCATACTCAAATGATGCTGTCCCATCGTTCTCATTCCAAGCAACTGCACCCACACGCTTGTTCCAAATATTGACGTATGCTGTTCTGATCATTACCAGTCTGATGTTTTAGGTTTCTGATCAGATGTTGATCCACTTGCTCGCTTTCTTTCATTGATTTCGAGTTTTGCCAGTTCGAGTGGACTCAACTCCTTTGAAACCTTAAAGTTTTTCAGAGTTTGTAATTGGTCCAATGAACGCAATACTTGTATGAGTGTAAGCAGTGTACTTCTCTTTCCTAATTCAAGGTCACGTATGGTCGTTCTATGGACACCTGACCGATCACCCAATTGTTCTTGGGTTAAATTTCTTTCTAATCGTACGGATCGTATGTAATCGCCAATGGCCTTAATGATCATATCATCGGTCATTCGCTTCAACTCCATGGTAGAAAATTCCTTCATAATAGCCGGAATTAAGCTTTAATGATGTAAAATCACATCAAATAAACTGAATAAAGGAGTATTATTCAAAAAGCCAAATGATGCATATAAGCATCATAAAGACTTTTAAATAACGATAATGATGCATAAAAACATCAAATGTTGATTGGTTTTATATTATTGAACTGATCAACTAACCGGTTGAGAGCGTTGACGTTTTCACCAAGCCCTTTATCGGTGCTTAGTTTGGATTTTTTCCGATTCAATTTCGACGTGTACACGTTTTTCGATTGTTCTGGCCTCATTTTTGGCACTTTTTCATGGTGTTTTGGGCGGAATCGCCCCACCCTTTCCTGTTTTTAAGGCATGGACATAACCAGGACGGGGGACCGCTTTAAATGGTAGGCTATGGCTTCCAATAGATGTTGGGTATGGTTTTTTCCAACCCAAGGTACCTTGCCACTCGCGATTTAAACCACGGCTTGATTCCTCCAAAGCTTCGGCCCATCGGATACCGGCGCTGTTTTATAAAGGTGTTCACCCTGGTAATCACTAAGTCCATACCAAGTTTGCAGCAAGCGCATTTTACAAAGCACCAAACCCGGAACAGAAGGCTGTCCATTGGCAG
>CAZJFM010000042.1:0-21993 GCA_964545365.1 uncultured Candidatus Competibacteraceae bacterium
CGCAGGGCGAGGAAGCGACCGGAGGAAGCTACCACAGCCCGCTCCCAACCACCGGGGCCGAGGCTGGCCGGAAAAAGTGCCGCATAGAATAGTAACATTTAATACGGAGAAGGCCCAGAAACAGCAAGAGGGGGGAGGGGGAGCAAGAGGGTGTAGAGACGCATTGCCATGCGTCTACAGCAAGAGTTTGGAGGGTAGAGACGCAAAGCATTGCGTCTACAGCAAGAGTTTGGAGGATAGAGACGCAATATATTGCGTCTGTTTCGACGCATTGCCCCGCGCCCCACCAAATCCCCTCCATGCCTCAAAAAATCAAAAATAAACATGCGTCTTCCCAAAATTTTAGGGCACAAAAAAAGGTACAAGCCGAAGCTTGTACCTTTTTCAATATTCCTAGTGTGTCTTGATTATTTGGCCTTCTTTTTTTGCAGGTCCAATACAATGGGCGATGCAATAAAAATGGAGGAGTAGGTTCCTACCAATACCCCTATGAGTACGGCAAACGACAAGCCGCGGATGCCTTCGCCACCAAACAAAAAGGCTACCAACAACACAAACAGTACGGTCATTGAGGTGTTGACGGTACGGCCCATGGTGCTGTTGAGGGCGTTGTTGATCATGTCGCCCATGGTGCCTTTTCTGGCTTCGCTAACGTATTCGCGGATGCGGTCAAAGATGATTACCGTGTCGTTGATGGAGTAACCAATTACGGTGAGCACCGCGGCAATGATGGCTTGGTCAATTTCCAAAGAGAAGGGCAATATGCCATCAAAAATGGAAAATACGGCCAATACAAGAACCACATCGTGCACAAGTGCCGCAAGCGCTCCCAATCCATACTGCCAACCACGGAACCTCAACAGAATGTAAGCAAACATAATGATGAGTGAAATCACAACCGCCCAAATGGACTTGATGGCCACATCGCGCGCCATGGTGGGACCTACGGTTTCCACACGCTCAATACCGGAATTTGCCGGCTTGTTTTCGTTAATGGTCACAAAGGTTTCCTCGGATGGAGGATTGGTGTAGAATCCGCTTAATGCTGCAAAAAGCTCAGATTTTACTTGGTTGTCTACCTCTTCGGACTGATCGTCGATTTTATATTTAGAAACCAACAAGACCGTCTTTTGGTCGCCATAATACTTCACCTGGGTACTGGCCCCACCGAAGGCTTCGGTAACGGCTGTAGAGACCTCTGAAGTACTAAAATCGCTGTTGTCGAAAGCCACCACATAGGATCTTCCTCCATTGAGGTCAACCCCCAGATTGAAGCCTTTGGTAGCGAAGCTCACGAATCCGGCAATCATAAGCGCCGCTGAAACGATGTAGAAAGGCTTGCGCTTGCCAACAAAATCGTAAGACATGCGGCTGAACAGCTTTTCGGTGGCCTTGCTTGAAAAAGAGATGCTGCGGTTTTTGTTAAGCTGCCATTCGAACAACAAACGGGTAATAAAGATGGCGGAGAACAAAGAGGTAAGGATACCTAAGAAGAGGGTAATGGCAAATCCACGTACCGGACCGGCGCCGAATACAATCAACACCAAGGCAATTAAGGCGGTGGTGATGTTGGAGTCAATGATGGCCCGGTAAGCTCTTTTATAGCCGTCGGCAAGCGCCATTTTAACCCCTTTTCCGGCGCGCAGTTCTTCACGAATACGTTCGTAAATAAGCACGTTGGCGTCCACGGACATACCGATGGTCAGGACAATACCGGTGATGCCGGGTAGGGTAAGGGTAGTTCCAAAGCCTGCTAAGGCTCCCAACAGGAAGAAAAGGTTGGTAAACAAGGCTAAGTCGGCAGTGATACCTGCTTTTCCGTAGTAAAATGCCATGTAAAGGAGCACCAACAAGAAAGCGATGGCCAAGGAAGAGATACCAGCGGCACGGGCTTTGCTGCCCAAGCTAGGACCTACGATGGCCATTTCCACAATTTCGTTGCGGGCAGGCAGTTTACCTGATTTGAGAATGGAGGCCAAAGCTTTGGCTTCTTCCAAACCAAAGTTTCCGGAGATGCTGGAGATACCACCGGCAATTTTTTCGTTTACGTTGGGGTAGGAGTAGACCCTTCCATCCAACACGATGGCCACGGATTTATTTACGTTCTTTTCGGTCAATTTGGCCCAATCTCTGGCCCCATCGGCGTTCATTTCCATGACCACTTCAAAGCCACCGGAGTTTTCGTCGTTTTGGAAACGTGCATTAACCACTACATCGCCTTCCATGGCCGGACTTCCATCACGGGAGTTAGAGCGCAAAGCAATAAGCGCGAATTGACCGTCGATCAACTCATTGGAGGCGTCTTGAATGGCTTTGTTGCCCCAAGCCAATTTAAGGTCGGGGGGAAGCAGGCCTTTCACGTCTTTGCGCGCAAAGAGGCGGTTCAATACCATGGTATCTCTGGGTCCGTTGCGGGTGTAGCCGAGGGTAGGACCAAATCCATATTGAGCTTGCCCTTCGATTTCTACAATATTGGTTACAAAGTGCCGGAAAAGAGGACCAAGATCTTCTTGACCGCCAAATTCTGTGTCTTCGGTATTTAATGAGGAGGTGTCCTCGGGCAATTCCGGATTCTGAAGGTCGGGGGCATTGGCTGCCAGGGATGCTTCAGGGGCCTCGGCCGGATTTTCTTCGGCAGATTCAGGTTCAGGGTTTGCGGTTTGACTCGTGTCCACGTCTTCTGCAGCAGATTCAGCCACTTCCTGACGGCGGAGAAGTTCGTCGATTTGACCAAAGCGATTAAGTACTTCAGCGGCTTCGTAGGTTTCCCAGAACTCAAGCTTGGCTGGCTTTTCGATCAATTCACGTACGTGAGTTTCGTTTTGCACCCCGGGAAGTTCTACGCGGATGCGTCCGGTGGTTCCCACCTTTTGGATGCTGGCTTGGGTCATGCCAAAGTTGTTGATACGGGCGTCGAGCACTTCAAAGGTGCGCGAAAGGGCCATATCGGCTTCGTTACGTAGCAAAACGAGCACCTCTTCGTTGCTCATATTGCCGTTGATCAACTTTTGGTTGGCATGGCCAAACAAGCCCGGTGCAGCAAGACGCGCTCCCGGATTAGCCTCTTGGTATGCATTGGCAAAAAGGTCTACAAAAGGCTCTTGGCTGGTCTTTTGTGTTTCTTTTGCTTTGGCAATGGCCTGTTCAAAAGCCGGGTCGTTTGGATTGTTGGCCATTTTTCGGAGCAGGTCCGAAATAGAAACTTCTACGGTGACGTTGATTCCTCCGCGGAGGTCAAGTCCCAAGTTCATTTCTCTTCTTTTGGCATCGTTGTAGCTAACAGAAAACAAGCCCAGGTCTAAGGCAGCATCGTTGCCTATAGAATCTAGAATAGCTCGTTGTTTTACAACATCTCCTCCCGCTTCTTCCATCGCTTTAGCTTCAGTACGTTGCGTAATGAAGGTAAACGACAAGTGAAACACACAGGCCAGCGCCAGCAATATGGCAAATGTCTGGATGGCTCCCTTATTCTGCATATGCGTTATCTATTATGCTTTTAGCTTTTCAAAATGAACGCAAAGATATACTTTTATAGCTACAAATGTTATGGTTCGACCCGGTTTCCTGATTTTCTTGTGTTTTTGTGGTTTTCCACTGAGCAGCTTTGGCCAACAAAGTTTGGCATTTGATGAGTCCTTGAATCCCCCCTTGATGCTCAATGCTCAGGGAGATACCCTGGGTTTGGCATGGCTTGGAGGTTTCAATCAGCCTCAATTTGGAGAAGTAGATTGGGATTTAGACGGAGAAAGCGATTTATGGGTTTTTGACCGCATGGGAAATGTCGTTTTGCCTTTGGTGCGCTCCGGAAATTCTTGGGTATACCGGCCGGATTTAAAGCCCCAGTTGCCGGGTATTCGAAACTGGTGTCTTCCCTTTGATGCCAATGCGGATGGATTTCCGGATTTGATAGGTTATAATATCAATGGGCTACAAGCTTGGATGCATAGGGGTACTCAAGCGAATTCCTCTACTTGGCAGGCCTATGGAAGTCCCCTAAAGACCGATTTTGGCTTTGGTCCCTCTGCCTTTTTCATTTCTCAATCGGATTTGCCCGGCCTTGCCGACGTGGATGGGGATGGGGATATGGACGTACTCACTTTTAATTTTTTGGGCAGTTGTCTGGAGTGGCACAGGAACCTTAGTCAAGAGCAATATGGGCATTCGGACAGTTTAATTTTCACGCTTGAAACAGGAAATTGGGGCAAGTTTAGGGAAGGAGCCAGTTTGGACGATTTGCAACTGCAAGACAGTTGTGGTCAGGGCGGGAACCTACCCGGAGGTAATCGTCATGCGGGAAGCAGCTTATTGGCAAAAGATCTGAACCAAGATGGCCTTACCGACTTGATTTTGGGAGATGCCGGCGACAATCGATTGGCCATAATGCTGAATGGAGGAACTGCACAGCAAGCCGAAATGGTTTTTGCTCAAGCCGGATTTCCTCAAGGCTTTGGCAGTGGAGCCTTTTCTATGGAGGTGTTTCTTGGAGCCTTTTCGGCAGACCTAAACAACGATAATTTATGGGATGTATTGGTGGCCCCAAATACCGATAGCGATGCATTGGATTCGGGACAGGTAGTGGGCTTTTTGCAGGTCACAGATCCTAATCCACCCAAGTTTCAAGCGCAGGAGTACCATTACTTCAACGAGCAGGTGTTGGATTTAGGAAGCAATTGTCGTCCTGCTTTAGGAGATTTAAATGGAGATGGCCAAGCGGATTTTTTGTTAGGCCATGGAGGAGTAAACCAGGGGCCGGCTTCCTGGCACCTGTATTTAAGCACTCCCGGCAGTCAAGGAAGCGCATTTAGAAAAAGCAGCTTGCTTGGGCTGAATGCTCCGCCCAACAGCTTTGATTTAAGCCCAAGTCTGGGCGATTTGGATAATGATGGAGATTTGGATTTGGTATTTGGAAGGAGGCAAGGAGATTTGTTTTGGATTGAAAATACCGGAACCGTACAGCAGGCGGTATTCTCAGGTAATCCGCAAAGCTTAGGTATTTCTATAGCTGCCGGATATAGTGCGCCTTGTTTGTTTGATTTAAATCAAGACGGCTATTTGGATTTGCTGATAGGCGCAGCCGATGGTCAATTGAGTTATGTGCCGCATAATGGCGCATCGGGTGCTCCATTTTACTCATCCAACGCCTTAGTGAGCAGCTGGGCCAATGTGCAAGTTACCGATCCTTTGGTGGGCAATCAGGGGCACGCGGTTCCTCACTTGTATCAAGGCAGCCAAGGAGTAGAATTGTTGGTAGGGAGCTATCGAGGCACGCTTTACCATTACCAAAACGTAAGTGAAAGCAATGCTCAATTGGTCACCCAGTCGGCAGGTTTCCTAGATGTAGGTTTGTATGCAGCTCCCATATCCTTGGACAGAAATAGCGATGGTTTGTTGGATTTGGTGGTAGGAAATGGAAGAGGAGGGCTTCAGTTTTTTGATGGAAAGGCAGGAAATCTGGCCATTGAAAAACCCACATTTGAGACCCATGGAGCAGCTTATGTGTATCCTAATCCATTAAAAGGCGATGCAGTCCTTATGCTTTATCCGGAAGCACAATCAGGCTGGCGATGCATGGACTTGAGCGGACGAGTGCTAGGAGAAGGAAGCGCGTGGGATCCTCAATTTGCCTCCCAATTGACCAGCGGTACGTATCTCATGGAGTGGTTGGATGCTTTAGGCGCAACCCATCAAAGGCTTTGGGTAAAACAAGAATAAAACAGCCGCACGATTTTACTTACTTTTGGGTATGAAATGGACGATGTTAGTTTTGGCGATGACTGTATTTTCCACTGTTGGAGCTCAAGGAGCCGACTATCCGGTGGGTCGTGTGCACCGGCATATTTTCTTTAACCGTGTGCATGGGCCGGTATTTGAGCCCGGATTTAAGGCATACGAACCTAATAAAGAAGCCATTGCCGCATTGAAGTCGGAGAGAAAACACCTGAGCTTTAAGTGCGTTATGGGTTTTTGGTGCGAGGATAGTCAAGTGTATACCCCTTATTTTTTCAAAATCATGGATGAGGCCAACATTGACGAGGACGATTATAAAGTGTTTGCCGTAAATGAGGAGAAACAAGCGGCATTTGAGGGGTTTAATGCTTTAAATATTAGCTATGTTCCTACCATTATCATGTACTATGACAAGAGAGAAATAGGTAGAGTGGTAGAACTGCCGGAAAAAAGCTTGGAAGAAGATTTGGCCAAAAAGCTGAACGATTATTTAAATCCCTGATGGCAGGAGCCATAAATCCCAATTATAAGAAGGGTGGTGGGCAAAGCGCTCCCAAAAGCCCGGAGGCTTGGTTGGAACTAGTGCGTCATGGGGGAATGCCCGGATTGTCCAGAGCCATAAGTTTGTTGGAAAACCACAAACAACAAGCTCGAAGCACAGCTAATGCTTTATTGGATTTGTGTTTGCCATACAGCGGCAAGTCTTTGCGCTTGGGCATCACCGGAATTCCCGGTGCAGGAAAATCTACCTACATAGAGCAAGCCGGCCAATACTGGCTGCAAAAAGGCTACCGGATGGCCATTCTTGCCGTTGACCCAAGTTCCCAACGCACGGGAGGGTCCATTTTAGGCGATAAGACAAGAATGGAGCACTTGAGTCGGAATCCGGAAGTGTTTATTCGGCCCTCGGCATCCGCAGGTGCCTTGGGTGGGGTTGGATTAAGGACCCGTGAGGCTATGCTTTTGTGTGAAGCGGCCGGATATGATCTGATACTTGTTGAAACAGTGGGCGTTGGACAGTCCGAGATTGCTGTGCATTCCATGGTGGATTTATTTACTTTAATTGCCATACCCGGAGCCGGGGATGAATTGCAAGGAATCAAAAGGGGCATTATGGAAATGGCGGATACCATTTTAATTAATAAAGCCGAGCCACCTGCCGAGCAAAAAGCAAAAATGGCAGCTGCGGAATTGCGCAACGCCTTGCATTTATTCCCGAAACATCCCTATGGGATGGAGCCCCAAGTGCTTTTAATGTCTGCTTTGAAAAATCAAGGCATCAAAGCATCTGTAGATCACTTAGAAAGCATGCTTTTAAAGGCTAGGGACAGCGGAGCTATGGAAAAACGTAGAAAAGACCAAGCCGTGTTTTGGTTTCAGGAAGCTTTGCAAGGGCAATGGGAGCATATTTTGGAACGAAACTCAAAGGTGCATCAGCGCTATTTGGATTTAAAGGCACAGGTGTCTTCTGCCCAAATGAGTCCCTTTTTAGCAGCCCAACAGTTGTGGGCCGAACTCGTTTCGGCGCATGGCCACTAAGGGAATGGTTGGTATTTCTTTTGAATTGCCTCCTAGGGTATGTGGCTCTGCGCTTGCGTGCTGTCTACAAACAAGCTTTGAAGCACTTCCATAATTTTTGCTAATGATTCTTTGCTAAGTTCCCGACCGTGCATGCCGCGGTAATGGATAAGGACGGCTGAATCCAAGGCAAAAGAGCGCCCGTCGTGAAAGTAGGGTGTTGTAGCGTTTAAGCCGCGTAGGCTAGGGGTTCCAAAAGCGTAACGGTCCTCCGGGTTTCCGGTGATGCGATACCTGCCTTCGTCTCCGGTTAAGTCGGGCAGCCCGGTGTTGTGAAATTTACCATCTGTAAAACTAGGCGGTGTATGGCAGGAGGCACAACCTTTCTGATTAAATTCTTGCCAGGCAAGTTTGGCTTTCTTGTTCCATTTTTGGGCTTGCTTGCTGTAGGTGTCCCATGGAGTAGCAGGAACTGGTATGGATTTCTGAAAAGCTTCCAAAGCCAGGCATAAGGTGGCTAAGTCAATGGGTGTTTCATGGGGATGTGCTTTATTCCACCGTTCTACAGAGGCTTGAGGTAGGGTTTCAAAATCACCCATAGGGTGCAGAGGTACCAAAACCTGTTGGGGTAAGCTTGGGACACCGCCGTCCCAATTGAATCGCTTTTTGTAGGAAAGGTGCCATAGGGAAGGAGCATTTCTGGCCGGAAGTTTTGGGTTTGGGCCGGCATGAACCGAAACCTCGGAGCTAAATCCTGATTGAGGGTTATGGCAGCTTGCACAACTTTTTTGTCCGTTTTGGTCAAGGATTGTGCTGAAAAACAACCGTTTCCCTAAAGATTGAAGCGAATCTTGAGAGGCTGGAGGCATAGGTGCTTTGGATTCCGCTCCACAGGAAGCCAAGGCAGCCATGCACAGGGCAAAGGCAATGCTATTTAGCTTCAATGGCATAAAATGCTTCTAAGCCTGAAAGCATAAGTTGTTGGGCGTATGGGAAACTTGGATCGCCGGTATGCATGGCATGCACGTTTTGACCTGCACCGTCTAAAGGGTAATTGGCAAGAAAGGCCGCCAAGTTAATTTTAAGATCCAAGCGGTTTTGTTCTCCTTGTCCTATTACTTCCATAATTAATGGCGTATACAAAGGACTTAATCCGGGATGAAGGCTAAAGGTTTCACCGGCACTTAGGTATTGGCCGTCGTTGTCTAAATCAATACGTCCTTCGAGCTTCATAAAAATATAGCCGGGATTCCAGGACCAATACATTCCTTGGGTTGCGGAAAGAGGATGGCTGTTTGGGTATTCCCAAGCCGGAATGGCTAAATCTCCGGTGGAGTCGTTGCGTAATGGGTCCACTCCGATATTTCCATACCACATAACCGGAAAAATACCTTCGGCTAGATTAAACGACAAAGATTCTGAAGCGGGGGAAATTAAATATTCGGATTGAGGAAAGAGGTGCATGAGGTCATCGGAGCCAAGTACGCTAAGTCCGCTGAGGTACATTTGAATGGTGGTGAAACGAATTTTCTTGCCTTGCCAAGTGTAATCTTGTTCAAGGGAAAGGCTTTGGCTTTCCCACTCAAATTGGGGTTCCAATTGCCAGCTGATTTGCTCTTTAGCGCAGGAACTCCATAGAAAAGCAAAGATTAATACAACGGAAAGGCGGTTAAGGAGCCGAATAAGAAAGTTCATGCTTTTCTAATTAGACAGTGTGTAAGGTAAAAGGTTTAAGAAGAACGTGTTGTTTTATTATTCTCCATAAGTTAAGGATATTTTCTTTTGGAAGGACAAAAATTGCCTAATCTTTTGATATTGGCATTGGGTTCAAGTGGTCGTGCTGTTGGTTGCGCTAATTTACTGCCTGCTTATTAGAGATTGAGGCTTTTCCTTTGGTGAGGAGATGCATGGGATGAACACCCGGCCCGGATGCAGTGGAAAGCCCGGAGCAGCGACATTTAGGGAAGCGTGGGCCGGGTGCGGCTTTCCGATCCTTCGGAAAGACCCAACCAGCCCCGCTTCCCTTAATGGAGCGGCGAGGACTTGCAGCGTGCAGCCGGATAAGCCGGCCAAAAAAACATACCACCTATTGACCCGAAGCCTCTTGAGCAAAACCTTCGGCTGGATTTGGTTTTGGAAAGAGGGGGGATGTTTAAAACCGATTCAAGGAGGGGGGAGCAAAGCCAAAGCCGCTGAAGCGGAATTAGCTTTGCTTGGTATGGATAAGGGATTAGTGGGACTGATCCCAAAGGGGGGAGCTGCAAAGGCAAATCCGCAGAAGCGGATTTAGCTTTTTATATCAAAAAGTAGGGCCTCAAACAAGTTTGGGGCAATGTTATTGAAAATAAGCCTTTTGGGAGATTTAATTTTAAGTAAGGAGAGACCGTTGACGCGTTGTGTTTTCAAGGCGAATTAAGGCACGGTCAATTTAAAAGTCCGCAGTTTACTTTTTGTAAATGAGGAACTTGAGAATTGGCCGTAACGCAAAGTCGCCGCCAGAATAGCAGCGCGTCAACAGTCTCGGATTAGTGGGACTGATCCCAAAGGGGGGAGCTGCAAAGGTAAAGCCGCTGGGGCGACTTTGGTAATTTTCCAAAAAAAACGCGGAGCTCAAACAAGTTTGGCTCCGCGTTTTTTTTGAAAAAATTAAAGCCCTTTCAGGGCTTTGGCTTTGCGGAGAGAGAGGGATTCGAACCCCCGGAGGTGTTACCCTCAACGGTTTTCAAGACCGCCGCAATCGACCACTCTGCCATCTCTCCGGGGGCAAAAGTACGAGTCTTTCTCAATTCTGCAACCCCGGGGCTAGGATTTCCCTCATTTTAGTCGAAAGCGATGGTTTGCCGCAGACCAGCCTACCTGATGCCAATAGGCCTGAACTACTTCATAAATGCTGTTGTAAGCCTTTTTTAGTTTTTTGTGCACTTTCTCCGGTGGCACCCATTCAATATGGCTTATTCCTTCTTCAGTTTGAGGTTGAAGCGCTTCCTGACCGGTTTCCATGGCATACCAAAAGCTACGTTTGATTTTTCGGGCGCCGGGAGAGCCAAATACATGGTAGGTAGTACATAAAGCAGGGCCAAGGTGCAGTTCTTCCAGTCCGCATTCTTCTTGAACTTCCCTCAAGGCGGTTTCTTCCATGGTTTCGCCCTTTTCAGCTTTTCCTTTTGGAAGGTCCCACTTTTTATGCCTAAAAATAAAGAGTAAATCGCCGGTTTGGCTGTGTTTAACCAAACCTCCTCCGGCATCTACGATTTCAAAAACCCTGGTGCATGCCTGCCAAAGCAAAGCCTCTTCGACCCCAAACAGTGCCACACAGCGCGGCTTCTGGTCTTCTCTTTCCATCAAATCATCCACCACCTGAATCAAACTATGGTGGTTGCGGTAGGGCATAAGATGAACCGTATCGAAACCGCGCACCAGAGCCGGGGCTTGGGTGCTTAACACCAGTACATGTTCCTTGATGAAAACTTTATACATTTGACCTATGATCCTCAATTCTGAGCTGGCCCGACGTTTTGCGGGTTCGCTGCTGCAAATTAACGCAATTCAGCTTCAACCCAAACACCCTTTTACTTGGGCCTCGGGTTGGAAATCTCCCATTTATTGCGACAACCGCCTCAGCCTTTCTTACCCGAAGCTCCGCAAAGAGATTGCCGCCGGATTTAAGCAAATGGCAGAAAAACTGGAGCTAGAGCCTGCAGCGATTGCAGGGGTGGCCACCGGGGGCATTGCCCACGGACTCTTGCTGGCCGAAGCTTTGGAATTGCCCTTTTTGTACGTTAGAAGCCAAGCCAAAGCACACGGCAAGGGAAAGCGCATTGAAGGTCTGCTTCCCGATACCGGAGAGGTCTTGGTTGTGGAAGATTTGATTTCGACGGGAGGAAGCAGCTTAGATGCTATCCAAGCCCTACGTGAAGCCGGAGCCCAAGTAAAGCACCTGTTTGCTTTATTCGACTACGGTTTCGAAATAGCTAAAGACCGCTGCGAAAAGGAAGACATAAGCGCCTATTCTATAAGTGACTATACTCACTTACTTGAAGCATCGCTTGCAGAAAATCGAATCGGCCAAGAGGATTTACACGTTTTGAATGATTGGAGCTTGGCTCCTGAACAATGGAACCCCACCACATGACAAAAATCACGATTCGCCCCAGGATTTTGGACGCCTCTGCCGAAACGGTATTCGATTGGCTGTCTGATTTTAGAAACTTTGAACCTTTAATGCCCGATGCGGTAAAGGATTGGCAAGCAAGCCCTAGCTGCTGTAAATTAAAATTAGGCGCTTTGGGCCCCATTTCCATGGAGCAGAAAAAACTAACCCGACCCAGCGAGCTGCTTATTGGCGATGCAGAAGGAAAACCCTTCCCCTTTAGCTTAATCATTTCCATTAAAGAAATAGATTCAAGCCATAGCGAAGTAGGTATGTCCTTTGAGGCCAAGCTCAATCCCTTTTTAAAAATGATGGTAGAAAAACCCTTGGAGGGCTTTTTAGGCCATTTGCTTAAAACGGCGCAACAAAAATTGGCCGCTAAGGCAAATCCCTAAGCATCCGCAGGCTTTTTAGCTCATAAGCCGTGCAGACCCCTTCTTTGCTTTGCAGCAACAGTTGGTTTTGATCGTTCACCCCTACAATTTGGGCGTTCCAACGTCTTCCATCCTTCTCAAAATAATGCCATTCGCCCATACCTAAGAGCGCATGTTCATAGGCCTTTTTGAGCTCTTTCATGGGCATTTGAATCCATTGGTCTAAGCCCTCGGGAAGGGTGCTTTGAAACCATTGAAAAGCTTCCAAGGGGTCAACCCATGGCATCCCCAGTCCAGCAAGAGATATTGCCGAACTCAATTCCGAAGAAAATTGCCTTTGGTTTAGATTTAAACCCAAACCAAATACTCCAAGTTTGGGGCGCTGTTGTTGCCATTGGATTTCAATGAGCATGCCCGCCAGCTTTTTGGACCCTACATATACATCGTTGGGCCATTTGAGCTGAGGGCCAGGTCCCTTAATTAGAAGTCCTTTGAGCACCTGAAGGACCCAAAGGGAGGAAGCCCACTGAAAACGAACCGGCCAATCCAAATCGGCCGAGTGGGGCAGTGGTTCCCAAATCCAACTGACCAAAAGCCCCTCGTTTGGTTCACTTTGCCAAGCGTTTCCACGCTGTCCCTTGCCGGCGGTTTGCACTCGGCTCAGCACCGCTCCACCATGACCCAGTTCGCCCAAGCGCGCCGCTTCCATGGCTCGGTCGTTGGTGGAGCCTAGGCTTTCGTAAACTTCAAGCCACTTACCATTCATTAACATCTTCCTCACAGGATAGCCATCATTTGTATTACCTTTGCACTTCAACAAAAAAATTGAATGACAAACAAAAACGGAAGTGCCCGGTCTGAATTAGTCGATGCCATTCTTAAAGGAATGGAAGATAAAAAGGCGGCGGACATCTGCCATTTGGACTTGCAAAACATTGAACATGCCGTTTGCGACGGCTTTGTGATATGTACAGGCAATTCCGATACCCAAGTAGAAGCCATTGCCAAAAGTGTGCAAGAGTCGGTGCACAAATCCTTAGGTGAAAAACCCTGGCATGTAGAAGGTATGGCAAACAAAACTTGGGTTTTAATAGATTTTGTGAATATTGTTGTACACGTATTTTTGCCCGAAGATAGGGCTTTTTACGGCCTTGAATCCTTATGGGCCGATGCCCGTATAACCCGTTTTGAGCCTTCTGCCTAAACCCCTTTAGCCTCTTGTTCGTTCCATAGGTAGTGATTTAATGTATGAGTAATCCAAAGCAATCAAATAATACCCCCAAAAAACCGGGTGATCCCAATAAAAAGCCCCGCATCAATTTCAACCTTTATTGGTTGTATGGTGCGGCTATTGTCGCTTTTATTGCCATCAACTTTCTCGATGTGTTTGAAACCACCATGCCTAAAGCTACCACCAATAAGCTCTACGGGTGGATGGAAAAAGGCTTTGTAGAAAAAATCAATTTCTTCGAAGGCAGTCCCCCGCAGGTGGAAGTGTTCCTAAAAAAGGATTCTATTCAAGCACACAAAGAGGAAGAAGAGTTTAAAGAGCTGTTCGAGAACCCCGACCCGGAATTTGTGGAAAAAGGTCCGCATTTTCTTATCCCTAACGTGAATAAGAACATCTTCGACGATGAAATTGTGAAACTTCGGGAACAACATGCCTTTGCCAAAGAGGTGGAAATAAGGCAAATCCCGCGCAATGACTTTTTTCAGCAAATGCTCTCTTGGCTCATTCCCATTGGACTCATGATTTTGTTCTGGGTCTTTATCATGCGGCGCATGGGCGGAGGTGCCGGAGGCGGTCAAATCTTTAACATCGGAAAATCAAAAGCCAAGCTGTTCGACAAAGACACCAACGTCTTGGTTAACTTCGAAAGCGTCGCCGGATTGGACGAAGCCAAGGTAGAACTTATGGAAATTGTGGATTTCCTGAGAAACCCCAAAAAATACACCACCCTTGGTGCCAAAATCCCTAAAGGTGCATTGTTGATTGGCCCTCCGGGAACCGGAAAAACCCTCCTGGCAAAAGCCGTCGCAGGCGAAGCCAAAGTTCCTTTCTTTAGTTTGTCCGGCTCCGATTTTGTCGAAATGTTTGTAGGGGTAGGCGCCTCCAGAGTGAGGGACCTGTTTAAACAAGCCAAAGAAAAAGCCCCGGTAATTGTCTTTATCGATGAAATCGATGCCATCGGTCGCGCTCGTGGCCGTTCTATGGCCCAAGGAGCCAATGACGAACGCGAAAATACCCTCAACCAGCTCCTAACCGAAATGGATGGCTTCGAAAGCAATACCGGAATCATCATTTTGGCAGCCACCAACCGCGCCGACGTGCTCGACAAGGCCTTGTTGCGCCCCGGACGTTTTGACCGCCAAATTGCCGTAGATCTCCCCGACTTAAACGGCCGTAAGGAAATCTTTAAAGTGCACATGCGCGACAAAAAATTGGATGCTTCCATCGATGTAGATTTGTTGGCCAAGCAAACCCCCGGTTTCTCCGGTGCAGATATTGCCAACATTTGCAACGAAGCCGCATTGATTGCCGCTCGAAGAAATAAAGCTACCATTACCCGCGAAGATTTTAACGATGCCATCGACCGAGTAATTGGTGGTTTGGAAAAGAAAAACAAGGTCATTTCCTTGCGCGAAAAAGAAGCCATTGCCTACCATGAAGCAGGCCATGCTACCGTGAGCTGGATGCTGGAATATGCCAGCCCTTTGGTTAAGGTCACCATCATTCCCAGAGGACAATCCCTTGGCGCCGCTTGGTACCTGCCCGAAGAGCGACAAATTACCACCACCGAACAATTGCTCGACGAAATGGCCGCCGCCTTGGGTGGTCGCGCTGCCGAAGAAGTGGTGTTTGGTAAAATTAGCACCGGCGCACTTTCTGATCTGGAAAAAGTGACCAAACAAGCCTATGCCATGGTATCCATGTATGGCTTAAACAAACGCATAGGAAACATCAGTTTCTACGACTCCACCGGACAGTCCGAATACAGCTTTGGCAAACCCTATTCCGAAAAGACCGCAGAGGTCATCGATGAGGAAGTGAAATTAATGGTAGAAGAAGCCTACCAAAGAGCCATTGAACTGCTCAAAAACCACCGCGATAAGCTAGACAGCCTGGCCAAACGCTTGCTTGAACGCGAAGTATTGTACCGCGAAGACTTGGTAGAAATATTTGGAGAACGGGTGTTCAAGGAGCACGTTCCCATTTTCCCCAAACAAGCCGAAACAGAGGAAGCCTCCGCTGAAGCAAGCTCTATCGAGCAGGGGGAAGCACCTACCGAAGCGCATGAAAAGCCGGCAGAGCCATCCGAAGATGCGCCGCTAAGCCCCGGTGAATAATGGCCGCCTCTGAACTGGTAAAGCGAAGCATCTCCGGCATAGTGTATGTCGGAGTCCTTAGTGCCTCGCTGTGGTTTGGGCCTCCCTATTTTCCTTTATTTATGGCCTTAGTAGCCATAGGATGTTGGTGGGAATACCTGGGCCTTCTTCCACAACAACCCAAAGGTGCCTTACGCTGGATTTTATGGCTTCCGGGCCTTTTGTTCGCCCTCAGCTTTTTGTTTCCCTTGCTTGCTCACAAAGCAGTTTGGGCCTTGCTTTTGCTTGCCGTGCTTGGCTTTTTAACGGCATTGGGCAAATCCAAATCCTCCGAACTTTGGTTGGAGTCGGGCGTTGGCCTACTTTTTTCCATGCTTCCCTTTTGGTTGTTGAGTCGTTTGTCGTTTGCCGAGGGTGGATCTTTTAAACCACTGCTCATGATGTTTTTAATGGTCTGGATAAACGATACCATGGCCTATGTAGGGGGCAGACTCCTGGGAAAACACAAATTGGCGCCTTCCATTAGTCCCGGCAAATCGGTCGAAGGTTTTGCCGTGGGTTGGATTTCGGCCTTGGCTGCTGCGGCTGCACTGGGACATTTTTGGCTGGAAGCGGACTGGTACCGCTGGCCCTTATTTGCCTTAATTTTTGTTCCCTTAGCCGTTGCAGGCGATTTATTTCAAAGCTTTTTAAAACGCCGTGTAGGCAAAAAAGACTCCGGCCGCATCATGCCCGGCCACGGCGGGTTTTTGGACCGCTTCGATTCCTTTTTATTGGCCGTTCCGCTCACCTGGGGCCTGTTTTGGGTGCTCCAACTGGGGTGATGCTCGATTTGCAAAGTAGAGCGTAGGTTTTGGGCGCCTCATCCGTCTCCGGCCATTAGCTGCCTTGTGGGCCAGCTACGCCGCTAAGCGGGGGCAAGGAGCTTCCTGTGGTCGCTCTTGCCCCCGCAGCGGCTGAGCAGCCCACTGCGGCAGGCTAATTGGCCTGCGCCGGGGCGCTTAAGCTCCGTGTGGGGGATTTTTCTACGGCCCACGGTTTCAACCGTGGGCTGTGGTTTCAACCGTGGGCTGTGGGCTTGCCTGAAGCGGGCACCGATTTTCGGGTCATAAAGGAGTTGCCTGGGCATAAGAGCAGCAAAATAAATGAGATGTACACCCATGTGCGTAGGCGCGCTTTGGAACAAATGCGTAGTTCATTTGTGATCTTTAGAGTCTTTTCTGTACATTTCAGAAGTAAAATAAACATCAACGTAGTCGTACTAGCGCTGCAGAGGGGTTTGGGATGGATGTTAATTTATGGTTATTAAAAGTAAGTTGTAGTCAATTAAATCTAAGCAGTGAAACTAACCCTATATTGCTTAGGCAAACGAAAATATTAAAATAAGATCATAATTTTGACTCTATTTTGTAGATTTGCACTAAATAGGGTTGAGTATGATTAAAGAAATCTCTAAAAAGCAGGTTTTAGACAGAATTAGGTTCGAAAATCCGTGGTGGGTTGATGGTAAAATAGAAGATGACTATCAACAAATGCCGAGAAGGCTTTATTTTGAATTATTTAAACCTCTCGTCTATGAACGAGATATAAGACGGGCCGTAGTTCTTATGGGACCAAGACGAGTTGGCAAAACCGTAATGTTATTTCATATGGTTCAGGATATGATTGAAAATGGAGTTGACCCAATGAAAATCATATTCATCACAATTGAAAACCCCATTTATAACAACATTGGACTTGAGCAACTTTTTTCATATGCTAAAGAAGCTACAGGACTAAACGATAAAAATGATTGGCACATCATTTTTGATGAAATTCAATATTGTAAAGATTGGGAAGTACACCTCAAATCACTTGTAGATAGCTACAGAAAAGATAAATTTATTGTATCAGGTTCAGCCGCTGCTGCTTTAAAGTTTGCAAGTAATGAAAGTGGGGCAGGACGCTTTACTGACTTCCTATTGCCGCCATTGACCTTTAACGAGTACATCTCTCTTAAAGGGCTAGATAAACTGATAAAAACAATCAACATAACTTGGAACAACAACATAGTCGATTTCTATTCAACAGCTCATTTAGAAGAATTAAATAAGCACTTTATTGATTATATAAATTTTGGAGGATACCCAGAAGTGATCTTTTCAGAAAAGATTCAAGCCAATCCAGGAAGATACATAAGACAAGACATTGTTGACAAAGTCTTGCTCAGAGATCTCCCGAGTCTCTACGGTATATCCGACACAAGGGAGCTTAATTCGTTATTTACCACTATTGCTTACAATAGTGGTGGTGAGTTCTCATTAGAAACTTTAAGCAAGCAATCTCAAGTACCAAAAAATACTCTTAAAAAGTACATAGAGTATTTGGAAGCTGCTTATTTGATTAAGCAAGTTAAAAGGATTGATCAAAGTGGAAAACGGTTTAAAAGAGATAATTTTTTCAAAATCTATTTAACCAACCCTTCTCTCCGTAGTGCTCTTTTTTCACCAATTCCTTCAACAGACGAGATGATGGGTAATATGGTAGAAACGGCAATTTTTGCTCAATGGATGCATAGAGATTGGTTTACACCTTGGTATGCAAGATGGAGCAATGGAGAAGTAGATATGGTGGGACTTAGTGAAACGCTCAAGCCCATATGGGCTCTTGAAATTAAGTGGAGTGATAGATATTTTGAAAAGCCTAAGGAACTAAAAAGTCTAATAAGGTTTTGTAACGAGCATAATCTGCGAAGCCCTATTGTAACCTCAATAAATAAGGAAGGCAATGTAGAACACAACGGATTAAACCTTCAATTCATACCTTCTTCCTCTTATGCGTATACAGTCGGTAAGAAAACTCTTGAAATGAAAAAGAATTAATAAAACTCACTACAACAACTAAGGTTTCGTTCGGCCTGCAAGGCCTAGAATGAAACCGCTGTTGCACCCTTCGGCTGCGCGCAGGGCAGGCTTCACCGGGGGAGTTGCCAAGCTTTCCATTAGAGCTATGGGTAAAGCGGATTTTTCAGCTTCACTATGTGTGCAGAAAGATGGATGGCGTGCATCGCAAGAAACTATCCAAATGCATGTACCGGAGCAAATGGCCCCCTCCTAAGAGGCCTAAACAAAACCTAATTTCTTATTTTTAATAACCGCTCTAGAGAAAACCCCTTACACACTTTTTTGACACTACCATTTTAGACATTACCGCGTTTTGGAAAGCAAAATGAAGCTGCATTCCTACTCGAAAACTATGAAAGGCAATACTTAGAGGCTGAACAAGGACTTGATTAATCATTCATTAGCTGTTGTGTGATGAACAACTCAAGCTCATTAACAAAAGTCTTGTTGTCTTTATTTATTCGAAACAATTGTTCAATAAGAGTAATAGGCAACTCATTATTGACAATCATCTCGCTCAAATAAGGATTCCTTGTTTTGTATTCTGCTTTAATTGAGTGGTCTCTGCAAAATGATATTAGAATTTCAGCGGCAAATTCATCGTTAGAGGAAAAAACGACTTCTTTTATTTTCTCAATATCCTTTTCAAAGGATATGTAATCTTTTGGGTTGAAACTTTCTGTCGGTTCAATCATATTTTGGCTAAAGGAGCTTAATCTTTGAGAATGATCAAGCTAGGGAATAGTTAATTTCCTGTAGCGATTTTCCAAACTATACTTTTCGCTTAGAAACTGAATTATACCATCTACTGAATTAAGGTTGATATTAAAATGATCATCATTGACTAAAAGTGCGTACTCTTCTTTTCCGTCAACTTTTAAAGCTAAGACAGTATTGTCAATAAACCCGTGCTTGAAAAGGAAAGCTCCTCCTGATGTTTCAATGAGTAGTGATTCATTTCCTAAATAATCCCATGAGCCTTTTTCAATTGTCCCATTTTGGGAAACAAGAAGTTGATTTTCCTTTTCTCTAAAAATGAACACAACCTTCTTAGTCAAGTCTTTATCTATAACTACCCAATGTTTGTTTGTGAGCAAGGCGCGGTTATCAAGCCTTTCGCTATACCTTTTAATTTTTGGGATTATATCAAGAAGGAACGTTTTCAAAATTTAGGGGGAGTTGGTTATAATCAGGTAAGAAATACTTTCACTCGATAAAAAAATAGATTTCTGACTGTTTTTATTGGTTTAAGATGAAAGGTCTTTTAAAGTGGTTTACTCCGAATTCCCTGGCACGGTCAGACCGAAATAGCCAGGGAGAACATCGGCTTATTTAACGCAAAAAGTGCGGAGAATATTTGACATGCGAAGAATAGGCGCTATATTTGCCGCATAATATGCGGAGATATGGCATTTTACATGCATAACAGAGAAAATTGGACTGATTTTACTTGGAACCAGAAGAAGGTACTATTAAAACTAAGTGAAACAAGAAACCTTCAAGGAAAACTGCTTGGAAGGATGGAATCCCTTGGATTTGATTTGCAGAATGAAGCCATACTGAACACCTTAACACTTGAAATCGTTAAATCATCAGAAATCGAAGGCGAATTTCTAGAAACAGCACAAGTGCGTTCTTCCATTGCGCGTAGACTTGGTATTGATATAGCAGGTGCCATTGAATCAGAAAGACATATAGATGGAATCGTGGAAATGATGCTGGATGCAACACAGCGTTATGACTTACCGCTTACAAAAGAACGATTGTTTGGATGGCATGCAGCACTCTTTCCTACGGGGTGGAGTAATATGTTTAAAATAACCGTTGCCGATTGGAGAAAAGACATAAAAGGTTCAATGCAAGTTGTGTCAGGGCCATTGGGTAGAGAAAAGGTTCATTTTGAAGCTCCGGCTGCAGAACGGATAGACTCTGAAATGGATAAACTTCTTGATTGGATTGAAAATGAAAGAGAAGTTGACCCGGTTCTTAAAGCTGCAATATCCCATTTATGGTTTGTAACCATACACCCATTTGAAGATGGAAATGGAAGAATAACAAGGGCAATTACCGAATTGATATTGGCGCGCTCAGACAATAGCGTGAAAAGGTTTTATAGTATGTCGGCTCAAATTAGGGTTGAGCGGAAACAATACTATGAAGTATTAGAAAGAACGCAGAAAGGCGATTCTGATATAACTGAATGGATTTTGTGGTTTTTAGCATGTTTGCAAGAGGCTATAAATTCAACTTATGATGTGCTTCAGAGGGTTTTACAAAAAGCGGAATTCTGGAAAACACACGCGTCTACTATTTTTAATGAGCGTCAACAAAATATGATTAATAGACTATTTGACGGATTTACGGGAAAACTTACAACCACAAAGTGGGGGAAAATTTGTAAGTGTTCTCAAGACACTGCGCTAAGAGATATTCAAGACTTAATTAAAAAGGATATTTTACAAAAAGAGCCAAGTGGTGGAAGAAGTACGCATTACGAATTGGTAGAAATGCCAAGCGATAACACGCGGTCATAAAGCATTGCGCGGATAGCGCTATATTTAAACGACATAACAATTTATCAACGGCATAGCGGGCTGGTAAGTTTTTGTTTCAAAGTGCACAAGGTTTCATGCCGCCAACCGTTACGCACAAGGCTCATAGACAGAATCTATAAGCTATCTAATTGACTGAAGCGCTAAAAACGTATATTCGAGAAGGATTAGACAACAAATAAGCGTGAAGCAAAGAATTTACATAGACACATCGGTTTTCGGGGGACATTATGACGAAGAATTCTAGGAGCACACAATCCCTCTTTTTGATAGAATAAAAGGTGGCGAGTTCATTATTCTATATTCAACAGTTACTCAGGACGAACTTGAAAGCGCTCCTGAAAGAGTAAAAGAACTTGTAAACAGTCTCAGAGCCGATCTGACTGAGTTTATTGAAACAACTGAAGAAGCCATTGACTTAGCGACTGAATACATTACTGAAAAAGTTGTTGGACAAACAAGTTATGCTGACTGTTTACATATTGCATTGGCAACCATAAACCGAGCAGATTTTTTAGTAAGTTGGAACTTCAAACACATGGTGAACATTGAAAGAATAAGAGGTTACAACTCCATCAATATAAAAAACGGATACAAACAATTAGAAATACGTTCACCTAGAGAATTTGAAAAATATGAAGACGACTGAAAAAACATTTGACGCTGTAAGTTTTATGCGCCAGCAACGAGACAAATTGAGTGCGAAGTTATCAAAGATGACTAAGGAAGAAATTTTAGAATACTTCAAAAAGCGCAAAGCAAAGGCAACTGTAAAGCCCAGTGCATAACAGCGTGTAAGCATTATGTCTTGCCGCAGGCACAACACAAGGCAACATCGCTTATACGCCAACCCTTACCTGAAGTGGTTGACCTCATTAAGCAATTTTAAAAGCAGTTTTGGTGCTTATAGAGCTGAGGTGGTCGACTTTATTAGACAACTTTCACATCAAAAAAAGTTGCATTTTGTGCAACCTTAGTTCACTAGGATTTCCTATGCTTTCTTATTGTGCACCATCCAATATAACTTGCGCCTTCTCTAAGCTAAAGATGTCCATTTCTTCTTCATACAACAACAACATCAACTCCCGCTGTTTAAGCGTCAGGTTTTCGGAAATATAGGTGCCTTTTGCCTTTACATTTCGTTTTGCGTTAAACCCCAAAAATTGGGGTTTATCTTTAATCGAAATGTAAAGTTGCGTATTCTTTTCCTGTGTATTTCAAAAAGGACAGACAAACCCCGATTAACTACCTATTTTTTTCGGGTTTAACCGCACATTCTAATTTTTGTACAAGGGGATTTCCCAATGGGCAAGGTACCCCGCGGCAGCGACCGCACGGAAAGCCCGGAAGCGGGAATGCCCGTGGGCTTAGGCAGCGGAGGCCCACTCCTTAGAGGGGGACCCCGCATGCCTTAGCCCACGGTGCTTGACCGCTGAGGACTTGCAGTAAGGGCGCGCCCGGCC
>CAZJFM010000043.1:0-19478 GCA_964545365.1 uncultured Candidatus Competibacteraceae bacterium
AACCCCTGATTTCCAACCCCGGATTTTAATCCGGGGACCGGGGACCGGGGACAGATGCGACGAAATCGCTCCATAGAACAAAAAAAACTACAAAGAATGGCCTCCCCGGCCCCAAGGGAGGACCCGCCGCAGCCCCTGCTTAGGTTTGGGGAGGTCGAGGAGGCCCCTACGCTGCGGTAGGGGGCTATGGACGACCCAATGCTCCAAGTAAGTCACCACAGCCCCCCAAAAAAACCAAGCAGGGGCAAGGCTGGCCGGAACAAGGGCCGGTTAGAATAAACGATGGCAATATGGAACCTAGGCCCCCTAACCCTACTTCTCCATCCTCAACATCCCACCACACTGTTCCCAAAAGCCGGGAAAGGATTTTTTTACTTCTTCCCAACCTTCTAGGCTCACGACTTTAAACCGATGCGCAAAGCCGGGGTAGGCCATGGCCAGCCGATGGTCGTTCTCCGCCGACAGCTGGATTTCTTCGCCGCGGTGGTCCGCACCCTCCCCATTCCAGGACAGATGCCGACTGCTGCTCTTGAGCGGTCGATGGGCTTTTTCCGCAGCGCGTGCCAAGGCCTCAATTCGGTTCGATTCTTTGCCGGGTAAGGTGTCCAAACCGCTTAGATGAAAAGGGGTGCCGCGCATCAAAAGCCATACCACCAATCCGGGAACTAAGTCGGGGCAAGCGCTGCAATCCATTTCCAAGGGCTTGTTTTGCCCCTCTATGGTCTGCCAATGGCTTTTTCCATCCCACTCCATGCCCAAAGCGGGTAAAAGTTTCCGCAGGGCTTCGTCGGGTTGACCCGAATGGGGCCGCAAACCCTCCATTTGCAAAGACCGCTGCTGCAAACCGGCCAACATTAAGGGATAAACCGCCGAAGACCAGTCGGCTTCCAACGGAAAATGATCCGGTGCTTGGTGGCCGGGATGCACCTTAAAACTACTGGTATTGCCTTCGTACCGAATTCCCCAGGCCTCCAAACAACGCAAGGTGAGGTCCAAATAGGAACTGCTGGCTACCGGCCCCAGCAATTCAATCTCCAGGCCCTGAGGCATAAACGCGCCCAGCAAAAGCAGGGCCGATAAAAACTGGGAAGAAGCAGCGGAGTCAAGTGTGGTGCGATTGCCCGGGGTATGTGGCGGCACCAGCATTTTGGGCCAGCCCTCGCCAAGGGTCATACCTAGACCCCGCAAGGCCTCCATCAATGGCTCCAAGGGCCGCTGCTGTAAGCGCGGGTGCGCCTCCAACCAAACGGGGCCTTTCCGCAACAGGGCTTGGGCCATAAAAAAACGGAGGCTGGTTCCTCCCATGCCCAGGTCGATGGTGCTTTGATTGGGTGCCTCCAGCGCCGCCGCCAGGCTGCGCACGTCTTGAGGCATAGAAGGCTCATGGAGGATCTTCGGCAAGCTGCGTCCGGAGCAGGACCAAAGAACGGCATGGCGATTGACCAGACTTTTAGACCAAGGCAGTTGAACCCGGACGGTAGTACGTTCGTTTCGGAAGCTTAGCTTCACAGCGAAGCGTAATAGTTTAGGGATTCCCGAACCAAGGCAGCAGGAACTTGCTGATTAACCACAGCGCCTCCCAAGCAGTCGAGCAGGGTAAAATTAAGGGTCTGACCGGTATTCTTTTTGTCGTTGGCCATGAATTGGAGCATGGGCTCTACCTGTTCCAGTTGAATGGCAATGCGCGGAAAATAGCCGCCAAGTACATCCCGAATTTCGTCCAAACATTCCTTGCTTAGTTGATTCATTTTCCAGGAAATGTAGGACTCGGCAATCATACCCGCCGCCACTGCATCGCCATGCAAAACCGGAGGATGTCCGGGCGTGGCCAAGGCATAACTTTCTATGGCATGGGCTATGGTGTGCCCAAAGTTGAGCTTTTTACGTTCGTTACCTTCTTTGGGGTCTCGATCCACAATTTTTTTCTTGATCTCCAGGGATTTAAAAATCAGCCGATCGTAGGATAAGGATTCGTGGACCGATTTTTTAAGGTAACACCAATAGCCGTTGTTGTCGATTAAGGCATGCTTAAAGGCTTCGGCCATGCCCGACCTGCGCTGCTCCTTGGGCAAGGTTTCCAAAAATCCGTCCCAAATAAATACGGCTTCGGGATTGGAGAATAGGCCTACCATATTTTTGTGGCCTAAAAAGTCTACTCCGGTTTTTCCGCCTACGGAGGCGTCGAGCATGCCCAACAGACTGGTTGGAATATGAATAAATGGAATGCCGCGCTTAAACAAGGAAGCGGCCAAGCCGCCCAAATCGCTGATCATGCCACCGCCCAGGTTAATGAATAAGGCATCGCGGCGCGCTTCCATTTCCAGCAATTGCTTCCACACCGATTGCACGGTATCGAAGTTTTTGGCTGGTTCTCCGGCGGGAACGGTCAGCACTTTGGGCGATTCAAACCCATCAAACATACCCGAAATCTTTGGCCAGCAATGCTTGCGCGTGTTGGTGTCCGTCAAAACAAACACTTGGCGTTTGCTGCATTTTTTTTCGAGGAACTCCTTAAGGTAGGGTAGGGAATCTTTTTCGAAATAAACCGGATAGTGCTCCGTTACGAGATACATAAGTCAATTCTTGGGCGCAAAGGTACAATACCTAGCGCAAGCCTAACATTTTTGCTGTAGGTTTGTTTCTTCGTTAATTGCATCTTGATTCATGGTGTCGTTTGAAGATACAAAAGTGGCATTTGCCGGCAAGTCGGACGCAGACCTGCGTCAGGCACGGCTATTGTTTCAGCTGTTGGCCAGGCCTGAACTGGTAAGTGTGGGCAGCAAATTGAGCTCTTGGGCGCTGCAAGCAGGGCTTCCGGTAAAAGGACTCATAAAAAAGACCATCTTTCGCCAGTTTGTGGGCGGGGAAACCATCGAGGCCTGCGAACCCGTAATACGCGCATTGGGTGGGCACCAAACCGGTACCATCCTCGATTATTCGGTAGAGGGACAAAACAACGAAGTCAGCTTTGACAAGTCCACCGACGAAATTGTCCGTACTGTGGTTCGGGCGGCCGGGGAAGAACGCATCCCTTTTGCGGTGTTTAAAACCACCGGAATTGCCCCAAAAGATGTGCTGGAAAAGGTGAGTTTGGGCCAAGACCTGAATGCGGCCGATGCTGCCGCCTGGGAGCGGGTACAAAACCGGGTGGAACGCATTTTCTTGGCGGCGCAAGACCATTCCGTGCCGGTGCTTATCGATGCCGAAGAAAGTTGGCTCCAAGGGGCCATTGACTTTTTGGCAGAGCAAATGATGCGGCGCTTCAATACCCAAATCCCTTTGGCCGTCACTACCATACAATTGTATAGGCACGATCGACTTGAGTATTTAAAGAACCTACACCAAATAGCCGAAAGCGAAGGCTTTTTTATTGGAGCTAAACTGGTGAGAGGAGCCTATATGGAAAAAGAAAGGGAACGCGCAGCGACCAAAGGCTATCTTGATCCTATCCAACCCAACCGAGAGGCTACCGATCGGGACTTTGACGCGGCCTGCACCTTCTGCCTCCAACACCACCACCGCATTCATAGTGTGTTGGGAACCCACAACGAAGCCAGCTGCCTTAAGGCCGTGGCTCAAATGGCTGCCTTGGGTCTTCCCTCCAACGCTCCGGCCGTATGGTTTGCCCAATTGCTGGGCATGAGCGACCATATTTCCTTCAATCTGGCCAACGAGGGCTACAATGTAGCCAAATACGTGCCTTACGGTCCGGTGAAAGAACTGCTCCCCTACATGGAACGCCGGGCACGGGAAAACACCTCGGTTCGGGGGCAAACCGGAAGAGAGTTAGCCCTGATCCATAAGGAATTGGAACGACGCCACAGCGATGTACCCGCAGGGCCTCGCTTAAGGCACGCCTAATAACCCGACATTTTGTTCGCCCCAGATTTGGCATAATAGTTGTACATACAACTATATGAAACGCATATTGATTACCGGTTCACAACACAGCCTTCTGCCCCAAATGGCCGAAATGCTGCAACATCCGGATCGTGAGGTGCTTAGTGCTTTTGATTCGGCTACGGCTATGCGCCTGCTTAAGTTGCTGCCCTTCGACTTGGTAGTGCAAAGCGGGGGCTTCGGCGAAACCACCGACCGCTGGCTTATGCAAACCGCCCGGTCCAGCCACAACGCCGTGCAATGGCTGCGACGCATTGGCCCCATCGAGGAACTGCCCATGCTGGTGCAGCAAGCCTTGATGCATTCCGAGAATAACTTAGAAGAAGACAATCAAGAATGGATATAGCCATGAACAGAAAATCATTCCTCAAACGCTCAGCCGCGGTTGCTGCTGCTTTGGCTGCCGCTCCCGCTCTTGGCGCCGCTGCCAAAAACACTTCCGAAGAAAAGGCGCCGCAAGTGGGATTCAATCATTTACCGCTTAAAGAAATCAAAACCATGAACACCGTTTTTCATCCCGCAAATTCACGCGGCCACGCCGACCACGGTTGGCTCAAAACCTACCATAGCTTTAGCTTTGCTCAATACTACAACCCCGAGCGCATGCACTTTGGCGTGCTGAGGGTCCTTAACGACGACACCATTGCCGGGGGCACAGGCTTTGGCCGACACCCGCACGACAACATGGAAATCATTACCATTCCCCTCGAAGGAGCCTTGGAACACCAAGACAGCATGGGCAACAAAGCCGTAATCACCGCCGGCGAAGTACAGGTAATGACCGCCGGTACCGGCATCCAACATTCCGAATACAATGCCCACAAAGACCAAACCGGACGCTTTCTACAAATCTGGGCTTTTCCGCGTGCGCGCAACCTGACCCCGCGCTACGATCAAAAAAAGTTCGACCCCGCAGGCATGCAAAACCAATGGCAATTGTTGGTTTCCCCAAATCCGGAAGACCCAGGCGTTTGGGTGAACCAAGACCTCTGGTTTCATCAAACCCAACTTGAGGCAGGAAAAAGCCTCAGCTATCGGCTCCAAAAACCGGGCAACGGCCTTTACCTTTTTATGATTGAAGGCCAGGCTCAGGTGGGTCAGCAAAAATTGCAACGCCGCGACGCCTTGGGCATGTGGGACACTTCGGAGTTCCAAATCCAGGCCGATCAAAACAGCCACGTATTGCTCATGGAAATCCCTATGCGATGAACACAATGGATTTTAAACAGCTTACGGACCTAAAAACCAAGGAGGCTCCCAAGCAGCTGATTCCGGCTTTGGCCAAGCGCTGGAGTCCTAGAGCCTTTGACCCCAAACCTCTTGACGAGATGGATTTGAACCTGCTCTTCGAAGCCGCCCGATGGGCACCCAGCAGCACCAATGCCCAACCTTGGCGCTTTTTGCTCGCCCGCAAAGGAGAAGCCATGCATCAGCGCATCGTCGACATCCTTGCCGCAGGCAACCAAACCTGGGCCGTTCATGCACCGGTTTTGGGAATGGCTTGGGCCAGGACGCTTTTCCCCGGCAAAGACAGCCACAATCGACACGCGCTCTTCGACTTAGGCGCAGCCATGCAGGCCATGATGACCCAAGCCACCGAACGGGGCATCTACGGCCACCTCATGGGCGGATTCGACAGCGAGGGGTTCAAAGCCCTGGCCCCGGAGCAAGAACCCTTTGAACCCGGCGTATGCTTCGCCTTGGGTTATCCGGGCAAAGCCGACCAGCTAAACGAGCCCTTCCTAAGCCGCGAGTTGGCCACCCGCAGCCGACTGCCAGTAAGCGCGTTGGTGCAAGGTTTGGAAGGCTAAGGCGCAACCATGAATAAATCGAGACGCAGCTAAGTTAAATTGCTTAGCTGCGTTTTTTTTGGGCGGCTGAACCGGGCTGTCCGCTATAGTCCTCGGTCCCCAAGCACACAGCGCCAAGCGGTACGGGGTCCCCCGAATCCTCGGGGGCCTCCGCCCGCCAGGCGCTGTGGCTTGCGTCCCTCCGGGCTGCCGCATCCATCCCTGCCGCATCTATCTTTGGGGGATTCACACTTTCCCAAAAACATAGCTCCGTCTAATGCCCCATTGGGTTCAGTAATCATCCAACAGAAACATAGGGATTTAGCGTTATCCATTGTATATTTGGCATCCCATAATCTTTATAGGCCTATTAAGCACCCGTACTAAGCTGAATTTCAGTGTGATGAAAAATAATTCAATGCGTTTCAGTTCCAAAAACTGACAACGAAAGGGAACTTTTGGCCAAATGATAGAATATCTCAACGGAACGTTTGTAGAAATTAGTCCTACCCATGTGGTGGTTGACGTGCAAGGGGTGGGCTATCTCTGCTCCATTTCCTTGCAAACTTACGATAGCCTACAAAGCAAGGCCTCAGGTAAAATTTTGGTGCATCAAGTGATTCGGGAAGATGCCCACCAACTCTATGGCTTCTCGGAGTCAAGCGAACGCGAAATGTTTCGCTTGCTTATTGGAGTTTCTGGCATTGGTGCCGCTACGGCGCGGATGATGCTGTCAGCCTTACGCACCGAAGACCTGCAAACCGCCATTTTGCAAGAAGATTTGGGCACGCTAAAGCGGGTTAAAGGCATTGGCACGCGTTCCGCCGAACGCATTTTGGTTGACCTCAAAGACAAAGTAGGAAAATTGGATAGCACCAGCGGTGACGCCGTTTCTCAAAGCGCCGGAGGAAATGCAGCCGTAAGGTCAGAAGCCGCCCTGGCTCTTCAATCCCTAGGATTCACCCGCGCAGCCATCGACAAAGCCCTACAAAAAGCCGGAAAAGAAGTTCAACCGAGCCAACCTGTGGAGGATTGGATTCGCATTGCTTTAAAATATCTTTGAAATTTTGGAGTTAAGCATTGGTTAGTAGCAGGAACATACACAGGATGCGGTTGAGGAAGCAGTTCTTTCCGATGTGGGTGCTTTTGCTGGCGCTTATGCCAAGCCTTTTGCAGGCACAGCAAGACTCCAGCCACCATCAGATGGGCGACGATGATCCCCCGGGAATCACCGAAGAGGTGAACTACGACCCGGAATCCGGCCAATACGTTGTGGTGAAAAAGGTAGGAGATATCGAAATCTCTTCCGAATACCTTTCTCCTGAAGAATACCGCTCCCGCGAAATGGCACGCCAAACTTTAGATTATTGGCGCAAAAAGGCCGGCGAACAAGCCAAAGGCGACGAATCCAACTCACTCATTCCTCAAATCAATTTGGGCGATATTCCTGGGGGGCTTGGTAACATAGAAATCCGACCTCAAGGAAGTGCAGAATTAATCATGGGGGTGCGGGTAAACCACAACGACAACCCCAACATTCCTCTCTCCCAACGCACCATTACCACCTTCCAGTTCGATCAAAACATACAAGTAAACGTGGTGGGAAGCATTGGCGACAAAATCAAGCTCAACACCAACTTCAATACCGAATCGGTGTTTGCCTTCGAAAATCAAATGAACCTGGCTTACGAGGGTGGCGAAGACGACATCCTGCAATTGATTGAGTTCGGCAACGTAAACCTAGGACTGGACGGGCAGCTCATTCAAGGCTCTTCCTCCCTGTTTGGGGTAAAAAACCGCCTGAAATTTGGACGCTGGGAAATCGAATCTGTCTTTGCACAACAGCAAGGTCAGCGCCAAAATATTACAGTCCAGGGAGGTGCTCAAGTAACGGAATTTGAAATATCTGCGGCAAAATACGAAGCCAACAGGCACTTCTTCCTCAGCGATTATTTTATGCATCAATACGATCAGGCCAACCAAAACTTGCCTTTCGTAACTTCTGCCGTAAACATTACTCGAATCGAAGTTTGGGTTACCAACCGCATAAACGCCACCGAAAACGTCCGCAATATTGTAGGCCTCTTGCCGCTGGGCGAAAACCTACCCAATACCAATGTATTTCCGGACAATGCCAACAATTTCAACCCCCAAACCTTAGACCCGGTGGTTCGGGACATTACTTCACAATACTTGTTTAATCAGCTCAATAATGGCACCCAGATTGAAAAACTGACCAATGCCCGACTGTTAAGCGCCAACGAATACACCTTTGACCCTTTGCTCGGTTACATCTCCCTAAACCAAGCACTCAATGCCGATGAAGTTTTGGCGGTAGCCTACGAGTACACTGCCGGAGGCCAAACCTTCCGCGTAGGGGAGTTCTCGCAGGATGTGGCCTCGCCGGGTGCTTTGGTGGTGAAACTGCTCAAGTCTTCCAACTTGGATGTGCAAGAGGCCAACTGGCCATGGATGATGAAAAACATTTACAGCATTGGAGGATTCAATATAGGCCAAGAAGATTTTGCCTTGAATATCCTATACCAGGATACCGAAACCGGAGTAAAGGTCAACTACTTCCCCAATGCGCCGGGAGTAAGCGGTACCCCTTTGCTTCAATTGTTCAACTTGGACCGACTTAACCCTCAGGGCGACCAGCTTACCGACGGTTTTTTCGATTTTATTGAAGGTAAAACCATCATCTCCCAAAATGGGCGCATCATATTTCCGGTTCGAGAGCCTTTTTCTACCGAGTATTTAGAAAGGGTATTTACCCAAGCCAACCTCAACAATCCCTCGGCAGACATTCAGGCGATGACGGAGCGCTATGCTTTTGATGAGCTGTACGGCAACATCCAGGAGTTGGCCGAGCTAAATCAGGAAAAGAACCGATTTTACTTGGGTGGCTCCTATCAAGGGGCCTCCGGATCGGAAATTAGCCTCAACGCTTTTAACGTTCCACAAGGCTCGGTAACGGTTACGGCCGGCGGACAAACCTTAAGCGAAGGTTCAGACTATACGGTAGATTATGCCATTGGTCGGGTGCGCATCATCAACGACGGAGTGCTGAATTCGGGTTTGCCCATCAATATTTCCATGGAGAACAATGCCACCTTCAACATCCAGCAAAAGCGGTTGATGGGTACGCATGTCGATTACCGGTTCAACAAAGATTTTGTGGTAGGTGCTACCATCATGAATTTGAATGAACTGCCTTTAACCCAAAAAATCGATATCGGAAACGAACCGGTAAACAACACCATTTGGGGCTTGGATGTGAACTTAACCCGAGAACTTCCCATAGTAACGCGTTTGGTGGACAAAATTCCGGGCATTGACACCAAAGCGCCGAGTGTATTGACCTTTAACGGCGAATTTGCGCACTTGATTCCGGGCTTCAACGGGGTTATTGATGCCAACGGTGAGGGTGGTGTTTCCTTTGTAGATGACTTTGAAGCTGCGGAAACGGCCATCGACATCAAAAGTTTTACCGCTTGGCGTTTGGGAAGTGTGCCCCAATCCAACCCTCAGTTTCCCAACGGCGATTTGTTCGACGATTTGCGCTACGGATTCAATCGGGCCAAAATGACCTGGTTCATTATGGACCCTTTATTCTTTCGCCAAAACAGCCAAACTCCTGCCAACGTAAGCAACGACCCTGTGATGCGGGCCAACAACTACCTGAGGGAAATACGGCCCACCGAAGTGTTTCCGGGTTTTCAGCCCAACTACACCCAGCAGCAAATCAACCAACAGGTGTTGGACATTCACTACTATCCTGCAGAACGAGGGCCCTATAATTTCGATGCAAACAGCTTGGATCCTGCAGCCACCGATCGCATTGGACTTCTTAACCCCCGTTCCAATTTCGGACTCATGATGCGCCGGATGGAAACCACCAACTGGGATGCTGCCAATATTGCCTACATCGAGTTTTGGATGATGGACCCTTTCCAGTCCGATGACCTGAATCAATTGAAAGAGTGGGACAATGGAGTGCCCGGTTCCACAAATGCCAATTTACTTCCGGATGGTGGCGGGGATTTCCTGATTCAAGTGGGAAACATGAGTGAGGACATTCTGCGCGATGGAAGAATGAGCTACGAAAATGGACTGCCTACGCCTCAGGAAGATCGGCCGGTTATTGAAACCGCTTGGGGGCGGATTCCTTTGCTGCAACCGATCAACCAAAACTTTGACAACGACCCCGCCAACCGCGCATTGCAAGATGTAGGTTACGATGGTCTTAGCGACGAGGACGAAGCCGATTTCTTCAATGCCTTTTTGAACCAGGCGGCCGGAGTATTGGGAGGAAGCGCCTCCTTAGCTTTGCTTCAAAACGACCCGGCAGGCGATAACTTCCGCCACTATGCAGGCACCGGTTACAACAACGATGCAAATATTCCCGGCGAAAACTACATCCACAACCGCTACAAAAACTTCTTAGGGCCGGAAGGGAACTCTCCGGCACAAAACAACACCGAATCGTTTGGACAAATTCCCAACTCAGAGGACATCAATGTCAATTATACCTTAGACCAACCGGAATCCTATTACCAATATTCCATCAGTTTAAGGCCGCAAGACCTGGACCAAATCGGCGAAAACTTCATCAGCGATATTTTGGAAACCACGGCTTCGGTGCCGGGGCCAAGTGGAGGAACCATCAATAAGCCTGTGCGGTGGATTCAATTCCGGATTCCGGTGCAAACGGAAATGAAGGAAAAGTTTGGGAACATCAACGACTTCCGTAGCATTCGATTTATGCGGATGGCCATGAGGAATTTCCCCGACGATATTTTTGTGCGTTTGGCCACTTTGCAATTGGTGCGTGCCGATTGGCGGGTGTTCCCCGGACTCATTGCCGACGTGGCCGACATTTGGCAAGAAGGCGCCGACTTCAACAGCACCACCGTAAACATTGAAGAAAATACTCAAAAAGAACCTTTCCCCTACGTTTTGCCGCCCGGAATTACCCGTGAGATTGACCCGGCCAACCCACAATTGCAACAGCTCAACGAGCAAGCCCTAGTCCTAAACGCCTGCGACCTGAAAGACGGCGAAGGCAAGGCCGTATTTAAAAATACCGAGTTGGACTTAAGGGCCTACAAGTTCCTGCGCATGTATGCACACTTGGAAGGAGTGGAAGGCTACGCTTTGGACAGCAACGATGTGACGGTTTTTGTGCGTTTAGGCATGGACGCTTCTGAGAACTACTACGAATACGAAATCCCCTTATCGCCTTCCGACATTTCCATACAGCCTAATGCTGCTTCCGGCGATCCAAACCAAGATCCGGATTACCGCGAAAACGTTTGGCCGGAGAAAAACCGGGTTAATATAGAGCTTGCCTTGCTTCCCGACTTAAAACTGCGCAGGAATACCGAGGGAGAAAGCCCAAACATCATTTATTCTGACGTTATTAACGGACAACGGGTTTCGGTGCGGGGTAATCCCAACCTGGCCAACGTACGAACCATTTTGATTGGGGTGCGTAATCCGGCCAAAAAGAACAACCCCTGGCAAACCGGCCAACCCGGCTCTCAACCCGACGATGGCCTTGCGAAATGCGTGCAAGTATGGGTGAACGAATTGCGGGTAACCGATTATTTTGAACCCGGAGGCTGGGCTGCCTTAGCGCGAAGCACTTTAGATCTGGCTGACTTCGGACAGGTAGGTTTGTCTGTAGGAACCACCCGATTTGGTTTTGGTGCCATTGAACAAAGACCACAAGAACGTGCCAGAGAAAACACCACTACCATTGACCTTACCACACGGCTTGAGCTGGGAAAATTCTTTGGAAAAGAAGCCGGTGTGCAAATCCCATTGTTTATTGGCTACAGCAACTCTTTGGCTAATCCGCAGTTTAACCCGCTGGATCCCGACATTTTGTTTACTGATGCGCTTCAAGCGCTGCCCAATGACTTGGCAAGAGATTCTCTGCGCACCATTGTGCAAACCATTACCACTCGGCGAAGTGTAAACATCAACAACATGCGTAAGCAGCGTGGCAAAAGCTCCTCCGGGCCTAAAATCTACGACATATCAAACTTTACGGTATCCTATGCCTACAGCGAAGAGCTTTTTCAGGACATCAATACCGAATACAACAATACCTACGAGCATAGGGCGGCATTGACCTGGTCTTTTAGTCCAAGCGTGAAGTATTGGGAACCCTTTAAGCGCTCAAAACGCTTTAGATCCAAATGGTTAAGGCTGATTAAAGACGTTAACTTTACTTGGATGCCCAAACGATTGGGCTTTAGCGCCAACGTGTTGCGGGATTGGAACGAGTTTAAGCTCCGAAATACCACCCGTTACGATTTATTGATTCTACCCACGTTTAGAAAGAACTTTACATGGACTCGGAATTACGAGTTTCAATACAACCCCACCCGTTCAATAACAGCAACCTTTTCAGCCACCAACAACTCACGGGTAGATGAGCCAGAAATGCAGCTCGACAGCACGGTTATACCAAGGGTTCAATGGTTGGGGCGAAACACCCGATACAACCATCGATTTGACTTGAACTATGCCTTACCACTCAGTAAAATCCCCTTGCTCGACTTTGTCACCCTTTCTGCGGGATATGGTGGCGATTTCAGTTGGACGGCAAGCAATTTGGAGCGCAATCAGACGACTCAAGAATTTACCCGAGGTCGCTGGGGAAATATTGTGCAAAACAACCAAAGCCGAAAACTCAACGGTCAAATCAACTTTAATACCCTATACCGCAAGAGTCCCTACCTCAAAAAACTGCACCAGCCCAAACGTCCCGAAAAACCCGGAGACGACATAGACAGCACCAAATACAAATTCAAGGATGTGAAGTGGAAGGCCAAAAAGCCATATTCATTCAAAAAAGATAGGAAACGACGCCTTCGCCACAAACTCAAAACCGAAGACGTTGAAGTATTTGTAATTACTCAAGACGGAGATACGGTACAAGGCAAAGTGGAAATAAAAGACGAAAACGCGTTACTCTTTACTGCTTCTGATGACATAAAGCGCGCCGATGTGCTGATTACCGGCGTGCGCAAAATCAAGAAAATTGACTTGGGGGTTGTTCCCGAAACCATGGTCAAAATCATTACCGGCTTTAAGAATATGTCGGTTTCCTACACCGAAACCAATGGCACCGTTCTGCCCGGTTATGCCCAAGGAACCGATGTGTTGGGCATGAACTTTAGCGGTCCCAGCATTGGCCCGGACTTTGCCTTTGGGCGCCAATTCGACGACCAAGACTTGGCTCAAAAAATTGTGTCGGACAGCTGGCTGGTACGGGATTCTACGCTGAACTTGATGTTCATGCGCACCCATACCAGCAATTTAACCGCCAACTCTACTTATGAACCTTTCAAAGGATTTAGGGTAACCTTTACCGCCAACCGAACGTTCTCCGAAAACTACCAATCCAACTACAGGTTTGTGCCCAGCATCAACGATTATAGAGCGCAAAACCCGCTTACTATGGGTAATTTCACCATGTCCTACATGACTTTGGGTACCTTCTTTGGTAAGGATGGCGACAATTTCACAAGCCGCATTTTTGATCAAATGCTGCAAAACCGAACCGTAATTTCCAGACGCTTGGGTGAGCTGAACCCGGAGGTTACGGTGAATCCCAACGCTTCTTATCAGCCCGGTTTTGGTCCCAACCAAACCGATGTTTTGCTGTATTCATTCTTGGCGGCTTACCGCGGAGTGGATGCCGAAAGTCAATCGCTGGATATGTTCCCGGACATTCCTATTCCCAACTGGAGGGTGCAGTTTGACGGGCTCAAAAACATTCCTTTCTTTAAAGATCGCTTAAAGAATATTGTAATTACCCATGGATATCAAAGCACCTTGTCCATGAGCGGTTACCAGTCCAACAACGCCTACAATCAGGTGGGTGCTGGGTATTGGGACGACAATCCATTCGGCTATACGGAGCTGGATCCCAACAACAATTTTGTGAGCCGCTTCTTCTTGAACTCGGTGACCTTGCAAGAAAGCTTTAATCCACTGATAAAGCTAGACTTGACCTTTAACAACGACATACAGGCTACGGTGGAGCTGAAGTCCTCGCGCAACATCAGTTTGAATTTCCCCAACAATCAGGTGACGGAGAACAACACCTTTGAGGTGGCCGTGGGTGCCGGTTATCGTGTGGCTGAATTCCCCTTCCCCTTCCTAATCAACGGCAAAAGGATTGCCAACCAATTGAACATTCGTTTGGACATTGGCTGGAGAGATAATGCAACCGTAATTCGGAAGATAGAAGAAGAGGTGCAGCAGGTAACGGCCGGACAGCAAGCCTTGAACATTAAGTTTTTTGCGGAGTACGCCTTCAGCAAGTCCATATCGGCGCGGTTCTTCTTTGACCATGTGGGCAACAATCCGTTTATTTCGAACCAGTTTCCAACGGCTACCAGCAACGGAGGTTTGAGCATCCGCTTTACTTTGCAGCCTTAAAATTGGGCCGAGGGACGGAAGTCTCCTAAAATCCGTAATTTTCATAGAATGGCCCCCCGGCCCAAGCGGAGGACCCACCGAAGCAGGCATGTAGCCGCTCTTAGGTGAGGAGGTGTAGCTTTGCGGAACCACCGGAACCTTAGAGCGGCTAAATGCCGGGGAGGTTGGCCGCAGCAGGTGGCCGGATACGGAGCGGGATTTTTCTATGGGCAAGGGCCCCCTAACTTTTGCACTTCTTTTTCTTTATTGTAACTATTGTTACTGAATATGGAATAAAGTCTTGCGTCCTTTGTGCCAAAGCAAAACACATGGTACTAGAAATACTGGGTTGGATATCGGCGCTTGCGATTGGCGTTTCGCTGGGACTTATTGGTGGTGGGGGATCGATTTTGACGGTTCCTGTGTTGTTCTATTTTTTGGGTCTGGATACGGAAACGGCCACGGCTTATTCGCTGTTTATTGTAGGCATTTCGAGTCTGGTGGGCGGAGCTCAGGCCTGGCGTAAGGGCTTAGCAAAAATCAATATAGCCTTGGCTTTTGGGGCACCTTCGATTGTGGCGGTATTTTTTACGCGCTATACCTTGGTGCCTTGGCTGCCGGAAACCATAGCCGGCCTTTCTAAGGGCACTTGGATGATGCTGCTTTTTGCCCTGCTGATGGTTCTGGCTTCTTTTTCTATGATTCGGAAGAAAAAGGGCGGTGCTGCTCCTAAGGAAAAACATACCGGTTGGAAATCTTATGCCATAGTGTTGGTGGAAGGCTTAGGAGTGGGCGTGCTGACCGGGCTGGTTGGTGCTGGCGGCGGCTTTTTGATTATTCCGGTGCTGGTGCTGGTGACCGGACTGCCTATGAAACAGGCGGTAGGTACTTCTCTGCTGATTATTGCGGCCAAGAGCTTGATTGGCTTCACGGGCGATGTGGCCAACCGCGAAATCGACTGGATGTTTTTGGTAGGTTTTAGTGCCATTTCCATTGCCGGCATATTTGTGGGAAGTTGGCTGAGCGACCGCATCAGCGGCGAAAAATTGAAACCTGCGTTTGGTTGGTTTGTGCTGGTGATGGGCGTGTTTATTATGGCCCAGCAGCTCATGGGCATGTGACCTTCGTCACCAAGTGTTCATTTGTCAGCCTTTACTTTTGTATTCAACAATTCGAAAATACCTCACAATACCATGCATATTGAACAAATTTATACCGGTTGCTTGGCGCAGGGAGCCTACTTTATTGCCTCCGGAAAAGAAGCCTTAGTGATAGACCCTTTGCGGGACACCGAAGCTTATTTGGAAAAAGCGCGTGAAATGGGCGTAGAAATTAAGTACGTGCTGGAGACGCATTTCCACGCCGATTTTGTGTCCGGTCATTTGGATTTGGCCCGCAAAACCGGAGCCAAAGTGGTGTTTGGCCCTTTAGCTCAACCTCTGTACGAAGTGCATCAGGCCAAAGACGGCGAACGTTTGCCCTTAGGAAACATCAGCATTGAAGTGCTGCATACACCAGGGCATACCATGGAAAGTACTTGTTATTTGTTGCGCGACGAAAGCGACGAAGCCAAGGCCTTGTTTACCGGCGACACCTTGTTTATTAACGATGTGGGCCGTCCGGATTTGGCGGTAAAGGGCGACCTCAGCGAGGAGGATTTGGCCGGTCACTTGTACGAATCCATCCACCACAAAATTTTGCCTTTGCCGGACAGTCTGTTGGTCTATCCCGGCCATGGGGCCGGTTCGGCCTGTGGAAAAAACTTGGGCAAGGAAACCTTTGACACCCTTGGTCACCAAAAAGAGGTGAACTATGCGTTAAACCCAACGTTGAGTCGGGAAGATTTCATCAAAGAAGTTACCACCGGCTTGATGCCCCCTCCGGCTTATTTTCCTGAGAATGTGCGGCTCAATAAACAGGGCTACGATTCCTTAGAAGGCATTAAAGACAGAGGCACGACGGCTTTGAGTCCGGAAGCCTTTGAGAACCTGGCCGAGCAGCATCATGCTTTGGTGCTGGACACACGCAGTCCCGAAGCCTTTACTGCTTCGCACATTCCCGGTGCCATAAGCATAGGCATTGACGGACAATTCGCGCCATGGGTTGGCGCCCTTATTCCCTCCATTGATCAACCCTTATTGATTGTGGCCGAAGAAGGCCGCGAAGAAGAAGTGGTAACTCGCTTGGCGCGGGTGGGCTACGACCAAACCTTAGGCTATCTGAAAGGAGGCTTGGCTGCTTGGGAAAAGGCCGGCAAAGAAACCGACAGGATTCAGAACGTTACTGCCTCGGTAATGAAAGAACTTATGGCGCGGAAACCCAAAATAATGGACGTACGCAAGCCCGGTGAATTTGTTTCGAGCCACCTGCCTTCGGCGCAGAATACTCCTTTGGATTACCTGAACCAGCACATGGACGCGTTTAAAGCGGAAGGGCCATTTTACCTCCATTGCGCCGGTGGTTACCGTTCCGTAATAGCGGCTTCGATTTTAAAAAGTCGTGGCGTGCACGATGTGGTAAACATTTTGGGAGGATTCAAGGCACTCGAAGAAGCGGGATTGGAAGTGAGCGATTACGTATGTCCCTCCACCTTAAAGGCTGAGGCTTAACATCATCTCTTCATTCATAAAACAAACGCTTAAGATGAGCACTTTTCAAGAATTGATTTCCGGCGAAACGCCCGTATTGGTGGACTTTTTTGCCACCTGGTGCGGTCCTTGCCATGCCTTGGCCCCGACCTTGGAGCAGCTGGCAGCAGAGGAAAAAGACCGCCTTAAAATCATAAAAGTAGATGTGGACAAGAATCCACAAGCGGCTGCGGCTTTTCAGGTAAGTGGGGTGCCGACGCTTATGTTGTTTCGGAAGGGGGAAGCCCTCTGGCGCCAATCCGGTGTACTGCCTTTGCATCAATTAAAAGCGGCTTTATCGCCTTATTTAAACTAACAAAATACAAACAACACCCATGATAGAATTTTTAACTCAGCCTTGGCCATGGTGGTTTAGTGGTGCAATGATTGGCCTGACCCTTTGGGTAATGTGGTTTGCCGGAAAAACCTTTGGCTTTTCAGGCAATTTTAGAACCATGTGCACTATGTGTGGCGCGGGGAAGGCCGCGAATTTTTTTGCTTTTGACTGGAAAACCCAAAAATGGAATTTGGCTTTTTTGGTCGGGGCCATGATCGGCGGATACTTGGCCGCGCATTTTCTTTCGCCCGAGGGTGGTCAAATACCCGCCATTGATGCCGGTGTTCAGGCTCAATTGCAAGGCTTGGGTTTTGCGGCTCCGGCTGCTTACCAACCTTTGGAATGGTATGGCGAAGACTGGTTTCTTGGAGGCACGCTGTGGCTGTTGTTGTTTGGCGGCTTCCTGATTGGTTTCGGCTCCAGGTACAGTGGAGGCTGCACCTCCGGACATGCAATTACCGGCTTGTCTTCGTTTCAACTTCCCTCATTAATTGCTGTAGTTGGCTTTTTTATCGGCGGGTTATTTATGACCCATGTAATTTACCCATGGTTGCTCGGCTAAATTCAAAGCATCTTTGGGCATTGGCTTTTGGGCTGGCCTTTGTGCCGGTAGCCGAAATTGAGGCTTCCGACCCGCCGGATTCCACCAAAAAAACAGTGCGTCAGCTGGCTTGGTTGTTCTCGCATGGAGAATTCCACGGGCATTTACGCACCTACGGTATGTCTACTCTGCACGAAACCGGTTCTCATCCGGTGTTTGCCTTGGCCACCGGTGCCAGGTTTCATTACCACACCGCCTCTTTTAAAGGATTTAGCATGGGTTTAGGCGGGGTTTTTACCTTTCGTGTTGCGGGAACAGAATTGGGGGAAAAAGATGAGATTTCAGGTGCGCTTCCTCGTTTTGAAAGGCAGTTGTTTGATGTGACCGACCCGGAAAACCATTATGAGCTGGATCGTTTGGACGAGTTGTATTTGCATTGGCATCATAAAGGTTTTGAAATAACCGGAGGGCGTTTTGTGCTCAATACCCCCTTTGTGAATCAACAAGACACCCGCATGAAGCCCTATGCGAGTCAAGGCATTGACCTGGGGTGGAAAATTCCGAAAATAAACTCTTGGTTGCAAGCCGGCTTTTTGACCCATGTTTCGCCAAGATCTACCGTAAACTGGTATACCGTTGGGGAGTCGGTAGGCATTTACAATACAGGTGTCAATCCCGATGGTAGCCCAAGCAACTACGCCGGCAACATAAGCAGTGGAGGTTTAGGCTACTTGAATGTGGGGCATCAATGGAAAGGTTTTAGGTTTGACCTTTGGAACTATTGGTTCGACCGTGTTTCATGGTCGAGTTATTTGCAAGTAACTAAGGCTTGGCGTTTGGGCGAAAAGGATTGGAAACTACATGCCGGAGTGGAGGGAATGGCTCAATTCCAGCTGGCCGATGGGGGCAATGCCGATCCTTCAAAGAGCTATTTCCCTGATCAACAAGTATATTTGTTAGGAAGCCGACTAGGACTGACAAAAGGAGGTTGGAATGTGAGTTTTAACAGCTTGCATGCCTTTGGGCCGGGTCGATTTACCTTTCCTACGGAATGGGGCCGTGAGCAATTCTTTGCCACCCTTTCGCGCGGTCGTATGGAAGGCTTAGGTCAATTTCATTCCTTAAGTCTTAGAGCGCAAAAGCACCTGCATCCCGATTGGACCATCGGTGTAGACTTGGGCCATTTGTCGGCGCCCGATTTCGACGACTTTAGCGTCAACAAGTACCAGCAAATGTCTTATTTCCAGTCCAACTTAGACATTACCTGGAAGTTTCACCAATTTTTGGAAGGCTTGGAGCTGCGCTTTTTGTACGTGCACAAACGCGCGTATGACGCAGATTGCCCCAAAGCACGCTTGTATTATCAAGCCGATTATCATCACTTTAATTTAATTGCACAAATTCATTTTTAATATGCTACGACTCATTCCTTACGTATTGGCCGGATCTGCTTTTGGCGTAATTATGTACAAAAGCGAAGCCGCTTCTTGGTATCGGATTCAAGAGATGTTTCGCTTCGGCTCCTTTCACATGTACGGCATCATTATGGTGGCTGTTGCCATGGGTGCCCTAGGCTATTTGCTTATTAATAAATTTAAGCTAAAGGACTTGAAGGGACAGCCCATTGTTATTCCCGACAAAGCCCCGGGATGGAAACGTTACCTGTTGGGCGGCCTTATTTTCGGTCTGGGCTGGGCGCTTACCGGTGCATGTCCGGGTCCGGTATTTGTGAATTTGGGAGCGGGATTCCTTTCCATGTTGCCTGTGGCCGTCGGCGGAATCCTTGGCACTTTTTTATACGGCGTCTTCAAAGATAAAATGCCGCATTAATTATAAATGATGAA
>CAZJFM010000043.1:19578-21636 GCA_964545365.1 uncultured Candidatus Competibacteraceae bacterium
AAAACCAATACCTATGAAAAATTATCCTGTAATCATTGTCGGAGGTGGAACCGCCGGAATTATGGTGGCCGCCCAACTCAAAAGAGCGCAACCCGACTTAGGCATTGCCTTAATCGACAAAGCCGAAAAGCACTGGTACCAGCCCGCTTGGACCTTGGTCGGGGCCGGCACCTTCGACATGCAAAAGACCTGGAAACCTCAAGCCGATTTTATTCCTAATGGGGTTGACTGGATCAAACAATACGTTCAATCGCTCGACCCGGACCAAAATCAAGTGGTTTTGGAGGATGGAAGCCGCCTGGAATATGAGCAACTGGTGGTATGTCCCGGCATTCAACTTCGGCCCGATTTACTTCCCGGACTGGAAGAAGGATTGGCCTCCGGAAAGGTGGTAAGCAACTATATAGATCCGGAAGCTACTTGGAAAGCGTTGCAATCTTTCAAAGGTGGACAGGCCGTTTTTACCCAGCCGGCTACTCCAATCAAATGCGGAGGAGCACCTCAAAAAATCCTATACTTGGCCGACAGTTACTTCAGGAAGTCGGGAGTCCGCGATAAAACCAATGTGGTTTTTGCTACGCCCGGCTCCGTGATTTTTGGGGTAAAAGAATTTGCCAAGACCCTCAACGAGGTCATTCGCAAAAAGGACATAACCGTAAAGTACTATTACGAGCCCGTCCGCATCGACGCCGAAAAACAAGAAATTCACTTTAGGTATACCAAGGCGGGCGACAACGACTGCGTCCTTACCGAAGACCAACAATTGCGCGAACGCATCGAAGGAGAAGCTTCCATTGTGATGCCCTACGATTTGCTGCATTTGGCACCACCTCAATCGGCTCCGGAATTTATTCGAAACTCCGTATTGGCCGGCACCGAAGCGCCCGCCAAAGGCTGGTTGGAAGTAGACATCCACACCATGCAGCACAAGCGCTATCCCAATGTGTTTGGACTTGGCGATGCTGCCGGCTTGCCCACCGCCAAAACCGGTGCGGCCATACGCAAGCAAGCTCCGGTGGTGGTTGCCAACCTCTTGGCCTATCGAAATAATAAAGGACTAAGCTCCAAAACCTATCAGGGCTACAGCTCCTGTCCCTTGGTGACCGATTACGGAAAAATGGTGCTTGCAGAATTTAAGTACAACAACGTCCGCGATTCGGACCCTTTGCTGAGCAAAATGGTAGACACCACCAAAGAACAATACAGCATGTGGCTGCTTAAAAAGTATGCCTTACCTTGGCTGTATTGGAACAAAATGCTCAAAGGCAAGATGTGATGTCGGACTTTTGGAACCAAAAATTTGAGCAGAGTCCGGGACTTTATGGGCAAGCCCCCAACGCTTGGTTTGAATCCTCCGTTCAACGCATGCAATTAAGTCCCGGGCATGCCTTTTTGCCCGGTGAAGGCGAAGGCCGAAATGCCGCCTTTCTTCTTCAAAAGGGCTGGCAAGTTACGGCGTTGGACGGCAGCGAAACCGCCATAGAACATGCCCGGAAAAAGCTAAAAGCCTTTGGAGATAAATTCAACTACCTGCACGGTTTGCTTCCAGAAGCGCCACTTCCCTCGGAGCAGTTCGATTTGATTGGGCTCATTTATTTTCATTTGCCGCCCGAAACCCGAAGTGAGGTTCATAAAGATTTGATGAAAAGGCTCAAACCCGGTGGCTTCGTTTTTTTGGAAGCCTTTCATCCCGAACAGTTGAATTTTAGTTCCGGAGGGCCAAAACACGAAGGCATGCTGTATCGCCTGGAAGACCTTTGCCAAGATTTTGCTGGCTTACATTGGCGCTATATGACCAAAACACCTGCCTTTTTAAACGAAGGCATTGGTCATCAGGGCGAAGCGCGGTTGGTGCGCATGATTGCTCAAAAGCCCATTTAATCAGCCGTATAAGCCTTTGTATAGGACTCAAGGGCTTTGGGCCCTCGCCCATAGGAATATTCCACTTCGTTTCCGGCCTTTGCTCCGGTCTCCCTAGCCCGGGCCGGGCCTCCCTAAGGCTCCGGGTTCCTCCTAGGGTCGGAATCCTCGCCCAAGGGAGGCTCGGTCCGGTCGTCG
>CAZJFM010000044.1:0-21633 GCA_964545365.1 uncultured Candidatus Competibacteraceae bacterium
CATTACTATGGCCAAAATCCTGACTACCTTCATCATACTAAGATACGAAAATTAACAGACTGTTGATGCGAGGCTATTCTTGCGGCAATCCTGTCCTGACGCTGCGGTCAGGATTATAAACCCTGACTGTAACGTCAGGGGCTGCGTTGCAGTCAAATCTCATTTTTTTCTGACCGCAGCGTCAGTTTCTTTAGCCCTGACATTTCGTAATCGCTTTGCGGTCAGCATTTTGAGTCAGGAACTTCGTCTTAATAACGCAACGCATCAACAGTCTCAGAATGTGCGCTTCAACTAAGTTTTTGGTAAAGCCGGCGGCAAGAGCTATACCAAGGGTTGAGCTGAGCCGCAAACGCCCCTTGCCGTCCGTTTAGTCTCCCGCTATTTCCTATTTTAGCTGCATATTTTTAGGGTATGAATGAACAACAAGGTTTTTCCACAAGTTCTCATGGACTGATGGCCTTTATAATGCAATGGTGGAAGCCCATTGGAATAACAACCTTGGTTGGAGGATTGCTTGCCTTTGGGGTCAGCTTTGCCATTAAGCCAAGGTTTAAAAGTACTGCAGTTTTTTACCCCGCTGTTACCCAGTCGGTTTCGAATCTGATGGATGTAAAGGGAGGAGCAGGGAAAGACTTTTTGGTCTATGGAGAAGAAGAGGAGGCTGAGCGGGTAATTCAAATACTTAGCGCCAATGAAATTCGCGAATACATCATTGAGCAATACAACCTTTGGGAACACTACGATATAAGTCGGGAGTCGTCAAAAGCCAGAACCAAGATGTACAAAAAGTACAAGGAGAACATTTCTTTTCGCAGGACGGAATATAACTCTGTTGAAATTTCGGTGTTGGATACAGATCCCGAACGGGCAGCAGGCATGGCCAATGACCTAGTGTTCATGTTGGACAGCCTTAAAAATCGAATCCAGCAAGAACGGGCTGCAGAAGGTTTGAGAGTGGTTCAGGCAAAATACCGCGAAATGGGTCAAAGGATTCAAGCAATTGGCGACAGCTTAAGCAGCATTCGAGCCAAAGGCGTAAACGATTACCAAAGCCAATCGGAAGTGCTCAACAAAGAACTGGCGGCTGCATTAGCCAAAAACAACCAGGCAGGGGTACGAGCGATTCAAGCTCAATTGGATACTTTATCTAAGTATGGCTCGGCCTATTTAGCGCTTTCCGGTCAACTGGAGTTGCTTACCGAGCAACAAATTTTGCTGGAAAGAAAATTGGAAGAAGTAAAAGCCGATGCAGAAAGCTCCATTAATCAAATCATGCCCATTGATTATGGATATCCCGCCGACTCTAAAACATACCCAAAGCGAATTTTGATTGCTATTGGCGCCTCCTTCTTTAGTTTTGTGCTGAGTGTTTTCTTCTTGATTTTTCTTCAAAACTACAGAGGGTATAAGGGTCAGTTGAAGCGAGCAGAAGCTGCTCAAGACTAATTCATGAGTGCGCTCAGTCAAAATTGGAAATTCCCCATTTTTGCAGGCCTTATTACGGTCTTGCAAGCCCTATTTGTTTATCAGGAGTTCTATTGGTATCTACTTTTACCGGTCGGGTTAATTCTGTTGGTTTGGCTTGTAAGTTCCGTAGATAAGTTTTTTTTATTTACTGTTTTAGTAACTCCCCTGTCTATTGAATTAAAAGAATCTGATTTGGGATCGGCTTTGAGTTTGCCTTCAGAGGCTTTGATTATTCTAATGACGGTCCTTTTTTACTTTAAGCTTTTTGTAGAGAAGTCGGTTCCCTTAAGCTTTTGGAAGCACCCAATAACCTTGGCAGTTCTATTTCATATAGGTTGGATGCTGCTCAGTAGCTTCACCAGCACCATGCCTATAGTTTCACTTAAAGCTACGGCTACGCGCATTTGGTTTGTATCTGCGTTTTATTTTTTAGGTACACAACTGTTTTTGAACCGGAAAAACATCGTTCGTTTTTTTTGGATGTATTTGCTTCCCTTGGCAGGAATTGTAATCTATGCCACATACCGATTGGCCATGTTTAATTTTGAGAAACAGCCGGCCCATTGGGTTATGGATCCCTTTTACAACGATCATACCCACTATGGTGCCGTTTTGGCCATGTTTGTACCTTTTGTGCTTGGCTTTACCTTTTTTGCGCGCATGTCTTCTGCATGGAGAACACTGTACCTTATTTTGGCTCTTATTATTTGTGGTGGCTTGTTTTTTTCCATCAGCAGGGCTGCTTGGTTGAGTGTTATTGGAGCTTCGGGCTTGTGGATAATTATGCTTCTTAGAATCCGATGGACCGTTGTTTTGGGAACAGCGGCTACTCTTGTAGGTCTCTTTTTTCTGTTTCAAACCGAAATCATAATGAGTTTGGAGCAAAACAAACAAGAGTCTAGCGGGGATTTTGGACAGCATTTCCGGTCGGCTACAAATATTTCTAGCGATGCCAGCAATTTGGAACGTATTTTACGATGGAAGGCCGCTGTTCGCATGTTTAATGAAAGACCCCTAATGGGTTTTGGGCCGGGAACTTACGCCTTTCAATACGCGCCCTACCAGCGGTCCAACGAACTCACCATTATCAGCACCAATTTTGGCTCTTTGGGCAGTGCCCATTCGGAATACCTGCTTCCTTTGTCTGAGCAAGGCTTACCGGGGATGCTTAGTTTTATTCTATTAGGGATTGTCTTTATTTGGGTTGGCTGCCGAGTGATTTTTTGGCCCGGAACCGACCGACTCAGCCAAGTGTTGGCCTATGCAGCGCTTCTAGGTTTAGCCACCTATTTTATCCATGCTTTTTTGAATAATTTCTTAGATACCGACGAAGCATCGGTTCCCTTTTGGGGAATGGCAGCGGCGCTCACAGCCTTAGATTTAAACAGAACCCAAGCCACCCCAAAAAAGTCCTCCCATGAGATGGCTGCGCAAGAAAGCTTATAGTCCATTTTGGACGTCTGCTGATTGTTTAAACCTGGTTTGAGGCCTGGGTGTAAGCAGCCAGAATTTTTTGCGCCAGAATTACCGAAATCTTTTCCCAACTTTCGTGGGTCCACCCGGCCGTGTGCGGGCTGAGCAGTACCTCAGATCGGTCCATCAACCGTTGCCAGAGTTTTGCTTCGCTATTAGAACCAATATGTTCAAATCCAAGCCCTTCCAAATCGAGCACATCCAAACAGGCGCCTGAAATCCAAGCATTATCTAAGGCTTCAAGTAGAGCTGCGGTGGGCACTACGTTACCTCGGGAGGTATTTATAATTACCGGCTGTTGTTGTAGCTTTTGATACCAATCCCTGCATGCCATGCCTTTGGTTTGCTGGGTGAGAGGAACATGAAAACTCACCACATGTGCCTTTTGGCAAAGCGCTTCCATGCTTACTTGTTGCACATAGGAGGGCCAGACTTGTTCTCGGTAAGGATCTACTGCCAGAAGTTCCACATCAAAGCCTTGGAGTTTTTTTGCCAACTGCCCCCCTGTATTTCCCAAGCCTATTATACCTACGGTTTTACCCATAAGTTCGGTCCCTCTATTGCTTATTCGGTCCCAAAGACCTTCCCTAACTTCTTTATTGGCTTTAGGGAGATGCTGCCACAAGCTAAGCAACATGCCAATAACCTGCTCAGCAACGGCGTCTCGGTTACCTTCGGGTGAATTGAAGCATAGAATGCCCAATGCTTTGGCTGCCTTAAGGTCCACTTGTTCCATTCCTGCTCCTGCTCTTCCAATATACTTTAGCTTTTTGGCGCGCTCAAGCAGTGCATGATCCACATGAAAGGAGCTTCGAATGAGCAGGACGTCTACGTCTTCGATGGCTTCCAGGAGAGCCATACGGTTTCCGTACGGTTCTAAGGGGGCCACTTCAAAGCCTGCATTTTTAAAAAGCGCTATGGCTTTGGGGTGGAGTGGGTCTGCTTCAAGAACCTTAAGCATTTACCCGATCTTTTTGAATGCGCTGCCTGAATTGGTTTCGCTCCATATATTGGATGATTTTTGAAGCGATGTCTTTTCCGGTGGCTTTTTCAATACCCTCAAGTCCTGGGGAAGAGTTGACTTCCATAACCAAAGGGCCTCGGTTCGACTGAAGCATATCCACACCTGCAATCCCTAATCCCATAGCTTTTGCGGCATTTTTTGCGGTTTCTTTTTCTTCGTTGCTGAGTTTTACAACAGCGGCTGTTCCTCCCCTGTGTAAGTTTGACCTGAACTCTCCTTCTTTTGCTTGGCGTTTCATGGCGCCAACCACCTTGCCGTCTACCACTAAGGCTCGAATGTCTGCTCCACCGGCTTCTCTAATGAACTCTTGAATAATGATTCTTACTTTTAAGCTGTGGAAAGCTTCCACCACAGATACCGCAGCATTCTTGTTTTCCGCAAGGACCACCCCCAAGCCTTGTGTTCCTTCCAAAATTTTGATTACTACCGGATAAGAGCCAATCTCTTCCAGGACTTCGTCAATGTTTCGTGCAAAATTGGTAAATACTGTTTTGGGTAAGCCAATTCCGGCTCTACTTAAAATTTGAAGGCTTCTAAGCTTGTCTCTGGAGCGAATCAAGGCTTGGCTTTCAACGGCAGTAAACACCTTACGCATTTCAAACTGACGCACCACCGCAGAGCCGTAAAAGGTTACCGAAGCGCCAATGCGAGGAATGATTCCTTCTATTTGGTCCAAGTAATCGTTCTGGTAGTAAATCCTCGGGTTCCGTTTTTCCATAACCAGGTTGCACCTTAGGGCGTCCACCACCTTAATGTCGTGGCCGCGCTTTTGTGCAGCTTCTACGAGTCTTCGGGTAGAATACAAATTGGGGTTTCGGGAAAGAATGCCAAGTTTCATGGGAGCACAATGCTAAAGTTTAGGGTTGTTTAAGTGCCGGGTATTATCCCTTTCGGTTTTCTTTGTTAGATTCGATTCAAACGCTTCGGTCAAATCTACACCTGTTTGATTGGCCAGACAAATTAATACCCACAAGACATCCGCCATTTCGTCGGCCAGTTGTTTTTTTTCTGCTCCGGGTTTGTACGATTGCTCACCATAGGTTCTGGCGATATGCCTTGCAAGTTCGCCAACTTCCTCGGTTAAAACAGCCATATTGGTAAGCTCCGAAAAATAGCGTTTGCCATAGGTTACGATCCAATCGTCTACGTTTTTTTGCGCCTCTGCGAGTGTCATAAGTCTTTTATTTTGGAATCCAGAAGTAAGGTAACCGGCCCGTCGTTCAACAATTCAACCTGCATGTCTGCGCCAAAGGCTCCTTGCTCTACTTTGGTATTGGTTTCTTTTTCTAGCGTCTTTATGAATATTTCGTACATCATACGTGCAAATTCGGGTTTTGCACTTCGGGTAAAGGAGGGCCGGTGGCCTTTTTTAACAGAACCAAACAGGGTGAATTGACTCACCACCAAACACCTTACAGTCATGAGGTCGTGCATGCTTTTTTGCATGCGACCTTGTTTGTCAGGAAATATCCGTAATCGAGCTATTTTGTAGCAAAGGTGAGAGATATCGTCAAAGCTATCTCCTTCTTCAACCCCCAACAAAATAAGCATTCCTTGTCCAATTTCGCCAAGGCGCTGCCCTTCGCTGTGCACACTGGCGTGTTGTACCCTTTGAATAACTGCTCTCATGGGCAGCAAATGTACAAACCGGACCTTGAACCTTGACCTATTTAGATACCCTCTTTATGGTGCAACCTACAGCCTTCGTTTCGGCAGGGTCAATAGCTTTTCCTTGAATTAGTTGTTTAATGGCTTTCTCAAGGAATTTTTCTTTAACGGCACCGGCATCTCTGTGGCTGTCGTCAATGGCCCCTTTATAAACCAACCTGTCTTCCGCATCGAATAAAAAAACATCCGGAGTTCGCGTGGCTCCAAAGGCATCTGCCAAGGCATGATGGTTATCCAAAACATAAGGGAAAGTATAGTTTTGGTCTTTGGCATAGTCTTGCATGGCCGCGTATGAGTCAACCCCCATGCGTTGTGCCTCGTTTGAGTTTACCACCATTAAGCCCAATCCATTGGCTTTGGCCATTTTGGCAACTTCGTGGTACCTGTCTTGGGTTGCAATTACAAAGGGGCAAGTATTGCATGAGAAAATCACTAAGGTTCCATTTTCTTCTTTTACTTCTTCCAAGCTCAAGAATTTGCCGGAAACGTCTTTCATTTTTGCATCGGCCATAGGCATGGAGTCTCCAATTCCTATGCCCTCTTTGAGCGTGAAAAATGCCAAAGAAAGAGAAGCTAAAGTGGCCAGAAGCATAAATTTCATAAGCGTATAATTTTGCCTTAAGGTAAGTTTTTTTGTCGAATTTTTCAAGAACTTATTTCCCTTAATTGGACCCAAAAAAGACAAGCCAAGGCATAAAAAAACCGTCGGCTTGGCGGAGTAAAAACCAAACCAACGGTTTTGCTTGTGTATGTGTGTTGCCGGTGTTCTTTAGCCCCTGCATTTAGCTAGGAGCTCCGGAGAATTCAACAGCTTATTTAGGGCTGCAAATCAAAGCGATCCAACTCCATTACCTTTACCCAGGCATCTACAAAATCCCGGACAAATTTCTCACGTGCATCTGCCGATGCATATACTTCGGCCAAAGCCCTAAGCTCAGAGTTGGATCCAAAAATCAAATCTGCCCGTGTAGCCGTCCATTTGAGTGCCCCGGTTTTACGGTCTCGGCCTTCGAAAATATAGGCTTTTTCGTCTTTAGGTTTCCAAGAGGTTTCCATGCTCAAAAGTTCTACAAAGAAATCGTTGCTGAGCACGCCCGGATTCTTGGTAAAGATGCCCAGCGCTGAGCCGTCAAAATTGGCATTAAGGCTGCGCATGCCTCCCAAAAGAACCGTCATTTCGGGTGCAGTTAGTCCCAAAAGCTGCGCTTTATCCACCAGCAATGCTTCAGTGGAGAGGGTATAATTTGTTTTTTGATAATTCCTGAATCCGTCGGCAATGGGCTCTAATACGGCCATAGATTCGGTATCGGTTTGTTCCTGGGTGGCATCTACTCGTCCCGGGCGGAAGGGCACTTCAATGTTTACCCCACCTGAGCTTGCTGCTTTTTCAAGGGCTGCGCTACCTCCAAGTACAATCAGGTCGGCCATGGAAACGCGTTTTTCACCTGAGTTTTTGTGAAACGCTTGCTGAATATTTTCCAGGGTAGTCAACACCTTTTGAAGTTCTGCCGGGCGGTTCACCTCCCAGTTTTTCATAGGCTCTAAACGTATTCTGGCCCCGTTGGCCCCTCCTTTTTTGTCTGTTCCTCTAAAGGTAGAGGCTGAGGCCCAAGCTGTGCGTATAAGTTCGGAAACCGATAAGCCACTGCTAAGAATGCGCGTTTTGAGCAGATCTACGTCCTTGGCATCGATTACGGGGTGGGAGAGTTCCGGCAGGGGGTCTTGCCAAATGAAGTCTTCTTTTGGAACTTCCGGTCCCAAATACAAGGCTTTTGGACCCATATCGCGGTGGGTAAGTTTGAACCAAGCCTTGGCAAAGGCATCGGTATAGGCCTTTGGGTCTTCAAGGAATTTCCGAGATATCTTTTCGTATTCCGGATCAAAACGCAAAGACAAATCGGTCGTAAGCATGGTGGGCTTATGCTTTTTGTTTGGATCAAAGGCGTCGGGAACCATTTCAGGAGCATCTTTGGCTACCCATTGGTGGGCACCTGCCGGACTTTTTACCAATTCCCATTCGTATTCAAACAGAATATAGAAATAGTCGTAGTTCCATTTTGCGGGAGTGGTGGTCCAGGTAACTTCCAGTCCGGAGGTAATGGCATCTGGACCTTTTCCGGATTTGTAGCTGCTGTGCCAGCCAAGGCCTTGGGCTTCTATGGGAGCGGCTTCGGGTTCCGGGCCAACATGTGTAGCAGGTCCTGCGCCATGGGTTTTGCCAAAGGTATGTCCCCCGGCAATAAGTGCAACCGTTTCCTCATCGTTCATGCCCATGCGCGCAAAGGTTTCGCGTATGTCTGTGGCGGCAGCCAAGGGGTCCGGGTTGCCATCAGGTCCTTCAGGGTTTACATAAATAAGGCCCATTTGCACAGCCGCTAAGGGGTTTTCTAGTTGGCGTCCCTCGCTGTAGCGCTCGTTAGCCAACCATTCGTTTTCGCTTCCCCAATACACATTGCTTTGAGGTTCCCACACATCGGCACGACCGCCTCCAAAGCCAATGGTTTTGAATCCCATGGACTCCAAGGCCACATTGCCGGCTAAAATCATAAGGTCGGCCCATGATATTTGGCTGCCGTATTTTTGTTTGATAGGCCAAAGCAGCCGTCGTGCTTTGTCAAGGTTGGCATTGTCGGGCCAACTGTTGAGTGGCGCAAAGCGCTGTTGTCCTTCTCCGGCGCCGCCTCTACCATCACCGGTGCGATAGGTTCCGGCACTATGCCAGGCCATGCGAATGAGCAAAGGGCCGTAATTCCCAAAGTCGGCAGGCCACCAATCAACGGAGCTGGTCATTAAGGCTTCTAAGTCCTTTTTAAGTGCAGCATAATCTAAGGCTCCAAAGGCCTCTTTGTAATCAAATGCTTCACCCATCGGGTTTGACATTCCGGAATTTTGACGCAGCACACTTAAGTCAAGCGCATTGGGCCACCATTCTTTTGGTTTTTGCGGGTCTTTGTCCTTGGTTAGTTGTCCTTGGTTTTGCCCCGCATGGTTGGAAGGAAGTGCGTCTGCCGAGGTAAGTCCCATTTGGAAAGGACAGCTGCCTCCGCTTTGCTGGGCCATTAGTAAACTGCTCAAGAGCCAAAAAAAGCTTAGATATATGTGTTTCATGGTATGTGAGGTATGTTTGTAATTACAGCAAAATATACACCAAAAAGAGCAAAATGTTGCGTTGGCCCAAGCGTATGGTGACTTTTGTCACCAGTTTTTTTTGTGCTTTCTTTGCGCATTTACTTTTTAAGTCATTGTAAATTAATGTTTTATACTGGCTTTGCTTCACTTTATTGTTGGAGCAAAGCTTCTGCTTATGGGCACCAAAAACTCCTTAGATAGGGGATGTCGGAGGAAGATTTTTATAGGGAGCCCCCGGCCAACCGTAGGGGCCCTGCCCATTCGAATGCCGCAGCTGCACCGGGTGGAGGCGGTTCCGAAGTTTTGGAAAAGCCCCCGCACCGGTCTGCAGCTGCGTGCATTGGAAGGGCAGGCACCGGAGGAATGGGCCGGTTAAGGTGGGTGCACAAGTTCTGGAAGAAGGCGCACCCAAGCATATTTTCTATTAAATTTCCTTAACGCGCAGCCTCCGTCCAACATTTGAGGGCAAATTGCGTTTTGTTGTAAACGAAATCTATGTCTGAAGCGCAAGAAATTAGTATATCAAAAGAGCATATTACTGAGGCGTATGTTGCTTATTTTGAGCGAAATGGCCACAAGCCCGGGAACATGCTTTCCTTTTGTAGGGATTCCAACTTGTCCGAAGGTCAGGTATATCCGATTTTTTCGTCCCTAGATAGAATAGAGCAAGCATGTTGGGAGCAGTTGTTTGAGGAAGTGGTTCAAAAGCTGCACGAGGATGATACATTTCGTCAGTATTCGGTTCGCGAAAAGACCTTAGCCTTTTTCTTTACTTTTTTTCAAGACGCTCTGCCACACCGCAGTTTTGTGCTGGCCACCGCCGGCAGTTTGCGTGAGCCTAAACTGCTTCATTGGAAGCATTTTAAGCATGGATTTAAGGAGTTTTTCAGGTCTTTGGCCGAGGAAGCTGTGGAACGGGAGGAGTTGCCTTCGCGTTTTAATATGCAACGCTTTTATGCAGAGGGCGCCTGGGTTCAGTTTTTGTTTTTAATAAACTTTTGGATGAACGACGATTCCGAGGGCTTTGTATCAACCGACGAAGCCATTGAGCGGAGTGTGCATCTTATTTTTGATTTAGGTGCCAATCGAACCTTGGATCAGGGCTTGGATTTTGCTCGTTTTTTGTTTCGTAATTACCGCCAATCGTGAAATCACAGTCCGGAATTCCCAGCTCCAAAGTGGCGCGTGCCACGCGTTTTGCGGGCACAGGTGCTAAAGTAGGGGCCAACTACCTTAAATATTACGCTAAGAAAGCATTAAACCCGGACACCGACCGGACCGAACTGAATAAGGCCAATGCCGAAGACATTTACAAAACCTTAAGTTCGCTTAAAGGAAGTGCCCTCAAGATGGCTCAAATGTTGGCTAGCGACAAAAATTTGTTGCCTACCGAGTATTTTGAAGCGTTTCGTCAGTCGCAATATAAAGCCCCTCCACTTTCCGGGCCATTGATTGCCCAGGTGTTCAACAAAACTGTGGGTAAACGTCCTCAAGAAATTTTTGATGTGTTTGAGCCGGAGGCCATAAATGCAGCGAGTATTGGGCAGGTGCACCGCGCTTGGAAAGACGGCAAGGCATTTGCTGTTAAAATTCAATATCCGGGAGTGGCCGACTCCATCAAAAGCGACCTCAAGTTGGTAAAGCCTTTTGCTTTGCGGCTCATGAATATGAAGGAAGCCGATATAAAGCCGTATTTCGATGAAGTAGAGGCCAAATTGCAAGAAGAAGCCGATTATTTACTGGAAATTGAGCAGTCTATGGCCTTAACCGAAGCTTGTAGGGGTATAGAAGGCATGGTTTTTCCGCGTTATTATCCGGAATGGTCTTCGGAAAAGGTAATTGTAATGGATTGGATAGAGGGCCAAGCTTTGGTAGAATGGGTCGACGGCGCGCACGACGCCGAAACCCGGAATGCTTTGGGCCAAAAGATGTGGGATTTTTATGAGTACCAAATGCATGAATTGCGTTGGTTGCATGCTGATCCACACCCCGGAAATTTCCTGGTAACCCCCAATAACGAATTGGCAGTCATTGATTTTGGCTGCACCAAAAAGGTGCCGGAAGATTTTTACCATGCCTATTTTGCCATGTTGGACGCTTCCAACCTTTCCGACGATGAGGTAATGGAAAAAAACCTGCAGCAATTGGATATTTTGCATGCGCAAAGTGGCCCTGAGGAAAAGGCTTTTTTTATTGACTCCTTTAGAAGGCTTAGCGGTTTGTTGAGGAAGCCTTTCGATACCGAGCGGTTCGATTTTGGAGATGATGCTTATTTCAAAGAAATAAATGCCTTAGGAGAAAGCCTAGGCAAAGATCCAAGGTCCAGAAAATATGGCAGCGCTAGGGGTTCAAGGCATACCATTTATGTAAATAGAACCTACTTTGGTTTGTTTAACATCTTAAACCGCATCGGTGCGTCTGTGCTTACCGGCGAGGGCTACGCCAAGGCTGTGCACTAAATGCTTACCAAATACGGTAACGTAGGGCAAGTGTTCCGCCCACCATATGGTACCGTTGGTCAAGTACCTGGCTTTGGGCATAAATGGATTGCAAGCTATACTGCATTCTAAAGCCGGCTGCAGCTTCCCAGTGCTTAGTGAATTTCCAACCCAGGTTAAATCCGGTAATTAAATCCATCCCAAAATCGTTCCAGCGGTCGTTTTTAAGGGGACTAAACGGCGCCAAATTAGAGGCGTCTGACTGCATGTAACCCAAGGCATTTCCTGAGCTTCGAATGGATAAGTTCACACCTGCTTCGAATTCTGCAAACCAAGTTCCGCGCTCGTAACGCGCACCCATCACCAAGGGGATTTGGAGGTATTCTACCTTAGAGCGATTGGTGTGTCGAATGGTATCGACAGCATCCACCAAATGCGCTTGCTGCTGGTTAACCAAAACGGTAGTATCTACCCCTTGGGCATTGGTAAAATGTAAGGTGTCGGTCACGCTTGTATACACGGTTTGTCCGTAATGCTTGAAACTGAACGCCTGCTCTTGAAAATTAAGTTGGGTGTATTGCAATCCTGTTTTAAAGAAGGCCCATTTATAGCTAAGGGCTAAGCCGGCTCCTGCACTAAAGGCAAAATCAGGTTGATTAAAGGCTTCTCTTTGGTTGAGGTGTTGTTCGGCATTGAGTAGGCTACTTTCTTTCCCTTCAAAGCCTTCGGATTTTGCGAGGCGTTGATTTACGCTAAAGGCAGAGAATTCTGTCCAAGCGCGCAGGGAAAACTTAGGTTGACGAAACACCGGATTTAACGAATAAGGCTCAAGCATGGGCTTAGGCAAACGAACCTCAGGTTCCACCCTCAATACTTCACTTTCCGGCACGGTAACCACGGGCTCTTCAAATCTGCGGTTTAGCTCAGGTGCTTTGCCATAAGCGTCTCCTTTGCGTTTTTTGTTGGGCGCCTCGCCGTAGGCCGACCTTTTGTTTTTGCTTTTGAGTCCGGCACTAGAATTTCTGTTTGCTTTTGCATAGGTATTGCTTGTGCGTCCGGCACTATTTTTTGAAGTTCCGGCACCACCGGACATTGGACTCTCAGGGGCAATAGCCGCTTTGCCGGTTTCACTTTCGGAGCGGAGCGCCTTGTAGTCCGTGTATTTATTTGCCCTTTGAGACCGATTCCTGGGTTGTGTTTGGGAATTGGGGTTTTGTGCTAAGTCAAGACTTGAGTTGGCCGGGTTGGTTACATTGGATTTTTCGGCCGCAGAGGTGCCGGATTCAGCGGTACTTTGATTGTGGGAGTTTTCAAAGGCTACCATTCCTGCCGCTTGGCTGCTGTTTGTGGAATTCGAAGCAGCGCCTGAGGAGCCACCGGATGTTTGTTGCGTTATCTGTTCCAAAGCAGGCGTTGGACTAAGTTCACTAGCTTGTTGTTGTGGTGCCTGCAGGGCGAGTTCTTCGACAGACCTGTCTGAGTTAGGGAAGAATAAGAGCCAAGCCGCAAGGCCGGCGGCAACAGAAAGCCCTGCAGAGCCCCAAATCCAGCCAAAGCGGCGTTTGGGTTTTTGCCCTGCCATGCGCTCCAAAATGGAGTCGAAGAGCTGCTCCGAAGGTTGCACCTCAAAGCGCTCTGCTTTGTTACGCAGTATATCGAATCGTTTTTCCTCCATGGTACATATTATCTTGCTGCAGTTCGTTTTCTAAGAGTTTTTTGAGTGCCGATTTGGCACGGGCAAATTGGGAACGGGAAGTACTTTCGGTAATTCCGAGTTTTTCTCCAATTTCCTTATGGCTAAGGCCCTCAATAGCGAAAAGGTTGATTACCAGACGGTAGCCGTCGGGCAGTTGGCTGATGCAACGGAATAAGCGTTCGTTTTCCATTTCCCGAATTAAGGCTTCGTCCGGCTCGTCGCCGAAAGCAATTTCTACCTCGTTTACCTCTTCGGTAAACAGGGTACGTTGCGATCGATTCACAAAGTTTAGTGCAGTATTTACTGTAATTCGTTTCATCCAGCCTTCAAAAGAACCTTGGTGTTCGAACGTCTCCAATTTGGAGAAGATCTTTATAAATGCTTGTTGTACTATTTCTTCGGCATCGTCTTTGCAACTGCTGTAGCGAAAGCAAATACCTAATAAAATGGGCGCATAGTGGTCGAACAGCTTGCGTTGAGCCGAAGGGTTGTTTTTGAGGCAACCGGCAATAATGTGCTCCAAACCGTCCATACGCCTAATTTAACCATTACCCTGCGCCCGTCAAATAATGGCTGATTTATTTTAGTTGTTTATCCATTTAAATTGTTGACCATAGTTAGGCAATTGAATCAAATAAATGCCTTTATCGAGCCCTTCAGCTGCTTCTAGGCCGGTGGAAGGGTTCCATAAACCTTCCCAAAGCAACCGTCCGCTCAAATCCAGCAATTGAGTATTAACCCAGCCCTCAATGCCTTTCGGTGTTTTTAAATACAAGCCATTGCCTTGGCTTGGATTGGGAAAAAGCACCCAGGAATCGTTGGGACTTTCTGTTTCCAGTGACGTAACTTCTTGCATAGAATAAGCTATAAATTGGGTGCTTACTCCGTTCAATTGGGTAAAGGCCCCGGCCAGAAATATTTTTCCATCGGCTTCGACTACCTCAAAAATGGTGGAGTCTGCCCAAGTATCTCCATGCATGCCCTGCACCATGTCCATGCGGGCGGCATTTTTGCCTCGTCTTCCCACTTCTGGTGAAGGCTCATATAAAAAGTCTCCGCCGGCATACAATACATGCTGACTCTGAAAATCCGGATGCTCGTTGGTAATAACATGGAGGGTTTTTATCCCCATGCTGTGCAAAGTGCTGGCCGGAAGGGTACCATTGTGGTTTAAGGTGTTTATAGAAAGCTTCTTTTCCCAGGCGCCGTAGAGGCTATCCAATAAAACCAAGCCAAAGGTGTCGGTAGCAGAAACAATAGGCCCTCCGGCCCAAAGGTTGTTTTGTTGAACAGCTAAGGCGTGAACTGGTCCTCCCGGATCGTCGGTGGGCGCACTATTTTGGCCGTCCCAAATAAATATATGTTTCGCCTCTGCAATTCCGGCATGCAAAAAATCGCCCCCAATTACCAAATGCTGGCCCCAGACTGTCATGGCTCTTACCCTGCCATTAAAGGCAAAACCGGGCGATGACCATTGGTTTTGCTGCCATTTTGCCACATGCATAAAAGAATAGCCCGGCGAATTATGCACAAAGTCACCACCGGCATAAAGCGCCCCTTGAAATTCCTGCAATTTAAAAACCGTGTCGTTTAAATAGCCAACCGCCTGCCAGCCGTTTGGAGTTAGCTTGGCCACCCCTGTAGGTACTCCGCTCAGTCCTTCAAAATAACCCGCGGCATACAGTGTATCTTGAAACATGAGTAAGTCATAAACGTCTCCGCTTAACCCTTCGCCTACTTCTTCCCATTCCATAGTAGTTAGATTTAGCGCAGCTACATGCCCGTCGCCTTGGGTAGTTCCTGACAAAAAACTGGTGAACGCGCCCCCGGCATAAAGCATATTGGTGCCGGCATGGTAATGCAGGCTGTAAATAGAACCATTGGGTCCGTCAGGAATAGAATAAAATAGACTGTAAGCCGGGACGCCGGTTTCGGGACCTTGCATGTCACCCCCTCCTGCCTCTAAGCTTGTTTGGCCACAAAAGCCTAACAAAAAGCTTAAAAGGCCTATAAAAGGCATTTTTTTTGCATGTATACGGTACATAAACTCTATCCCTATACCATTAAGACAATCCACGACGCAAAACGTTGCATGGTTTCTCCATTTTTAGGGCTTTATTTTTAGCTTCAAAAGCAAACTCCTGCGCTTTATGTCCTATACTTGCGCTTTAATAGGGTAGCCCAAGCAAAAAAAAGTGCTATCCTTGCTGTTCTAAGTTTAAACTCTGTTATTTAGATCATGGCTGTTCCTACTGCATTGGTCACTGGGGCCAACGGTTTGCTCGGGGCTCACTTACTTAAGCATTTGGTGGATTCCGGAATGGCTGTTCGTGCTATGGTTCGCCCAAAAGCGAATCTACAGCTTTGGCAAAAACTTTGGCCCGAGGGCACCGAATCTTGGCCTTTTGAACTTTTTGAAGGCGACTTTTTGGACATGTTTGACCTCGAAAAGGCGCTGGAAGGTGTAGATGCCGTGTTCCATACGGCCGGCATGGTGTCTTTTTATCGGAAAGACCACCAAGCCATGATGCACGTAAATGCCCGCGGAACCGCAGGGCTGGTCAACGCCATGTTGGCCGTCCGGCCAAAAGCCTGGCTTTGCCACGTAAGCAGCATTGCCGCTTTAGGACGAAGCAATAAGCCGGAATTAATCGACGAACATCGAAGCTGGAAAAAAGACCCGGCCAACACCGGCTATGCACAAAGTAAATACGCCGCCGAATTGGAAGTGTGGAGAGGAATAGAAGAGGGGCTCCATGTCGCAGTTGTGAACCCATCCGTCATTTTAGGGCGCGTTCCCGACTGGAGCTGCAATACCGGGAAGTTATTTACTCAAGTAAGTAAGGGCCTCCCTTTCGCACCACCCGGAAATACCGGATTTGTGGATGTACTGGATGTGGTGCAGGTCATGCATGCCCTGTACCTTAGACGCTGCACCAACCAAAGGTTTATCCTGAACGGAGAAAACACCTCATGGATGCAACTGCTAAGCACCATTGCCGCAGAAATAGGACAGCCCGCACCGCGCAGAAAGGCCTCAAAAAGCCTTATGAAGCTATTGCCCTACCTCCGCTTTTTGCCCGGCCTACCCAACATTAGCCAAGAAATGGTAAGCAACAGCATGCAAGAAAACAGGTACAGCTCTGCCAAAATTTCGGAATACCTTGATTTCGAATTTAGGCCATTAAATCAAACCATTGCACGCCTTGCCAATGCATTTTTAAGGGATACTAAACCGATAAACTGAATGTTGTTTTGGGGCGCAACCGGGCTCTCCCGGCTAGTTGGCTTGTCCGGCTCCCTTTGGGCATGGCCCTGCGGTAGTTTGCTGCGCGCCACTTCCTCGGGCCTGCCCAAATGGGGCCGGTCTGCGCCAAGCTAGCTCGCTCCATCCCTGCGCCGGATCCCCTAAACTAGAGGTACTTTCTTTGGTTTCAGATTCCCCAAATTTCTGGACAAAAGGAATCTTGTTTGTGAATTAAGCACTCCCCCAATAATTAAGGAGCAGTCGCAACCCTAACCGCCGCTTGATTGGCAGGTACCAAAGGCCTTACCTATTATTAGTTTAGCTTTCAATCAATCGCCCACATGGCTAATCTTCTTGTACACCTTACCTTTGCAAAAAAGCAAGCATGGAGCAGACCTTAGTAATGGCCACCCAAAACCCCTTTAAATTAGCCGAAGCCAAACAGATTTTAGAGCCTTTGGGGTTTCGTGTCCTAACTCCTAAAGAAGCCGGATATTCGGGCGATTTAACAGAAACCGGAACCACCCTGGAAGCCAATGCCACCGAAAAAGCACAGCAACTGTATAAGGCCACCGGTTTTCATGCATTTGCCGACGATACCGGATTGGAGGTATACTCCCTGCGTGGGCAGCCCGGAGTATATTCGGCACGCTATGCCGGGGAGTCGGCCAAAGCTGAGGATAATATGCAAAAGCTATTGGTGGAGATGGCTCCTATGGACGATCGAAAAGCCCGCTTCCGTACGGTCATTGCTTTGTTTCTTAATGGGTGTTTGCATCTTTTTGAGGGGGCAGTAGCCGGTCACATCAATAAAGCACCTAAAGGCAGCAGCGGCTTTGGCTACGATCCTGTGTTTGTACCCGAGGGGGACGAACGCACATTTGCAGAATACCATTCCGAGGAAAAAAATGCCATTTCGCATAGAGGTAGAGCTTTGCGCGCCATGGAGCATTACCTCAAACGTTTGGAACACATGCCATGAGGCGTCTTATTCCGGTTATTGCTTACCTGTTTTGTCTGTCTTTGGCAGCACAAAATACCAACCGAGCTAAAGTAGAAGTCGTCGGCGATACCTCCCTTGTTCGCGTGCTCGACTTTGCTGCATTTGAATCCACCGGAAAGTTTAGGGACGATACCATCAAGGTCACCATGCGGCAATTTAGATTTTTAGACCCCGCCATGCAAACCGCAAGGCTAAATGCCTCTTTGGGAAATTTAGGAACCGCAGCCTATCCTTTACGTCCAAGGTTTTTGGAAGGCCTCGGCCCGCGCCTTGGTTGGAATGCTTTTTTGGCCAATCAATACTTGCCGGAACAGGTGCCCTATTTTAAAACCTCACGTCCTTTCAGCCAAATAACCTATCAGTTGGGCAGTGCCAGTGAGCATTATTTCCAGGCCTTGCACACCCAAAGCCTGCTTCCAGGTTGGCAGGCCGGTTTGCGCTTTAGACATCAAAACTCGGTGGGGCTTTACCAAAGACAAGATGCGGTGCACAGCAATGCTCAGGTATTGACCCGCTATCAATCCAAGGCCAAAACGTATGCAATCACTGCCCATTTTACCCACAACACGCATGGCGTGCAAGAAAATGGTGGACTTCGAAACGATTCAAGCCTAATTCTGGGCGGTTTGTTTGGAGCCAATGGAAGTTTTTTACCCAACACCAACCGAAGCACTTATCCGGTTAGGTTTAATCAAGCACAAAGGGAAGGGTTTAGAAATACGGCAGGAATCCGGCAGGTGTGGGCACCCTGGGGACTTCCACAGCTCAACGACTCAAGCGTTAGCGGAGGGCGGTTTACCCTGGTGCATGCCTTGGTCTACGATAATTTTGAAGATCGGTTTTCGGACGAGGACCCCGATACCTTGTATTATCCGGCTTTGCTCACAGACAGCCTTCAAAGCAGACATAGCTTAGGTTACGAAACACTTCGAAACGAAGTGGGCATTAAAATGTACCTCAACAAAAAAAGCCGCACCGGCAGTCCTTTAAGTGTGCACATTGGTCATGTAGCCTATGGGATGTATAGTACAGTAGACTCTTTGCAACAGACCGATACTTCGTTGCAAGAGATTCAAAGAATTCAGGCCTCGGGGCAGCATATTGACCTTTCGGGGAGCCTTACTTTTGACTTGGGTAAAAGTTTGAGGGCAGATGTCGGTGCCTCTTTTGTGTTAAGCGGCTTTAATCAGGGCGATTTGGCCGGGTTCTTTGAAACCCAATGGAATTGGAAAGATAGTTTAGGCCGCGAAAAAGGCCTGGATTTTAAGTTTCGGGCGGATGTACGCTTAAGCGAACCCGATTTTTTGTCTCAAAACTTTTTGTCGAATGCCAAAGTATGGCAACAAGATTTTGGAAAAACATTGCGATGGAGTTTGGATGGAACGGCAAAGGCCAAACGCTGGGATGCCGGTCTCAGGGTTCAGGCTCATTTGCTCACCAACTATGTATGGTGGAATGCACAGGCCACGCCGGAACAAAACGCCGGTTCTGCTACCCTGCTTTCTGCCGAAGTTTCTAAATACCAGCGCATAGGCCCCTTAGATTTGGGATTGTTTGTGTTAGGTCAATTCAGCAGTACCGATCAATTGCCGCTCCCTAATGTCGTGGCGCACGCCGATTTAAGTTATACCAACCGTTTTTTTAGGAACAACTTGGAGCTGCGGCTAGGCTTGGATGTGTTCTATATTTCAGGCTTTAAGGGTATGGGCTATGATGTGTTTACCGGCAGGTATTTTGCGCAGCAACAGGTGCGAACCGGAAACTATCCTTTTGTTGATTTTTATGTGGCAGCTCATATACGAACGGCCTACTTCTTTTTCCGTTTGCGGCATGTAACCCAAGGTCTTTTGGGGAATACATACTTTATTGCTCCGCACCACCCCATGCAAGATCGGACCATTCAAGTTGGGGTAGTTTGGAACTTTTTTAACTAACTTAAGGCATGGAAAAGATGCCCGGCCGCATTTCTTATTATGAACTAAATGTGCTGGTTCATCAGTTGCTGGATTTAGGCTATTCGAGGTCTGCGGTGTACAAAGAAGTAATTTCTACCGAACGCGTTATGGCCAAAACCCTGGCCAAACTCTTAGCGGCCATGCCTACCAGACATGAGCGCATGCAGCAACAAGGCTTTTTGTTTTTGCTTTGGGGAATGGTGGCCTTAAACTTTTTGGCCTTGTCAGCCTGCAGTATTTGGACGCTTTTTGTAAGCCATTCTTTTGGTCCTGTTATGTATTTGGGTATGCTTCAGTTCCTTTTATTGGCAGGGGTTTGGGGCCTTCCTCGCTTTACCCGTGTGGTTTTTTCCATTATGTTGGCCGAAGCCTCATTTTCTTTGTTTTTGTCCTTTGTTTTACCTTCCATGATTGTTGGCATTTACTGGAGCTATATTATTTGGGCCCTTTGTGCCGGACGGTTGCTGCTGGTTTTTTGGTTGTACCGCAGCACAGGCAGTCCGCTAAAAGTCCGAAAAGTTCCTTACCGAAACAACGAAGGGCAATTGAGGCTCAAGCTTGAATTTGAATTTGTGCGGGATAGATAACCGCTGAATGCTTAGAAGTCTTGAGGTGCCAAGAGCAAGCTGTCGGGTTTCGATGTCAAGGGCAGATAGTACACCAAGTCTTTTGCTTTGGCAGCGTTTAGCGTGTCAATGGTGATTGGCTCAAGGCTGTCTTGAGGCACTTGGAGCAAGGTCATGGAGTTTTCCGAAGGAAACGAATCAATGTGAATCAGTAAGCCCGAATCGTTGGTAATCCAAACGGCTTTAAGCTCCCAGCCTGAGGGGTCCGAAACATTAAAAAAGGAATTGTTGGGTTGCAGCAAGCGTATGGTTTGATTTTCTAAGGCTTCAAAACGAGCATACAAATCAAGGTACCTTCGCTCCTGTTCGCTTGGCGAAGCAAGGCTTAGGCTATGGGAGTTTTGGTATTGAAAAATCCAATATACATTAAGAATTAGGCTAATAAAAAAGGCCAACAAGCCAAAGCCTGCTACCAAACGAAGCGCTCGAAGGCTTTTGGCCGGAGTGGGTTTCCCGCGCTCCATGGGTGCTTTTCGGATAAGTTTGAGGCTTTGCTCCAGTACTTGATCTTTTTCTTGTGGGAGCAGCGGTATCCCGGAATGTGCTCCCACCACTTCGCGATGCATGCCTTGCAAATGACTGTCCGGTAGCTCCAGGCGACGCCAGGTGACCCAGGTTTCCGCCACTTGCTGACTCAGCCTTTGGCATTCATCCTCAGACCATGGACCTTCTGCCCGCCTAACTTGCTCCATAAGGGCGCTTAAAAGGTTTAGCGTGTCGGGGTGAATGCCTGGCTTTTGTTTCATGCTGTAAAGGTTAACAAAATATAACAAGAAAAAGATTAAATGGCGTACATGGGCCATTGCAGGAGGCTAATTCTTACAAGCGGTTTGAGCCAATCTGACTATCTTTATCTCCCTTAAAAATAAAGCCAATTTCTTTATGTCCCCATATAACGTACGTACTGAAGTAAAGCAGCCCTCAGCAGCCTCGGCAGTAGATTGGGAAAATCTTACCTTCGGACGAACCTTTTCGGACCACATGTTTGTGGTTGATTTTGATGGTCAAGATTGGGTGGATCCCAGAATTGTTCCCTATGGGCCTATGAGTTTTGATCCTGCCATTTCGGCCATCCATTATGGACAAAGCATTTTTGAGGGACTAAAAGCCTACAAGGGAGCCGATGGAAAAGTACGTGTGTTTAGACCCGAAATGAATGCCCGTCGTTTAAACCATAGCGCAACACGCATGTGTATGGCTACCCTGCCCGAATCCTTGTTTTTGGAAGGCTTAAACCGGCTCTTGGCTCTTGATTCGGATTGGGTGTACCCTGCGGAGGGCTATTCCTTATATATCCGTCCATTTATGTTTGCCACTGAAGCCTATTTGGGGATCAAGCCTTCCGATACCTATCGGTTTATCATTATGACTTCTCCCGTAAAAGCCTATTACCAGGGAGCCATTCGAGTGAAGGTGGAACGACATTATACCCGTGCAGCTTCCGGAGGCACCGGTTCTGCCAAGGCGGCCGGGAATTATGCGGCTTCGTTGTATCCTGCCAAGTTGGCTCAGGAGCAGGGCTTTCGTCAACTTATTTGGACCGATGCCGCAAGCCATGAGTATTTGGAGGAAAGCGGCACCATGAATTTATTTTTCATGAAGAACGGAGTACTGCACACGCCTTCTACCGAAAGCGACACCATTTTGTCCGGCGTAACTCGGGACTCTATTCTATGTTTGGCAAAGTCTTGGGGAGTTCCTGTGGAAACCCGTCGCATCAAGGTCACCGAATTGCAAGAGGGTTTGCGCGAGGGAAGCGTGACCGAACTTTTTGGTGCCGGCACGGCCGCCACCATAGCTCAAATCGAGACTATCCGAATTGATGAGGAAGATTTCACTCCTCCACCGGTAGAAGAACGGCAGTTTTCCAATAAAGTAGCTAAAACACTCAGCGGAATAAAGACAGG
>CAZJFM010000045.1:0-21203 GCA_964545365.1 uncultured Candidatus Competibacteraceae bacterium
GGGATATAATATACGACGCATGGTAATGCGTTGGAATTCGACGCATGGCAATGCGCCGCTACCCTCTTGTTGGAGCCGCAAAATTTTGCGGCTCTACATGCTCCAAACTCTTGCTGTTTCGGGGCCTTGCCCATAGGAAACTTTACCATTCTATCCGGCACTTGTTCCGGCCAGCCTCGGCTCCGGTTGTTGGGAGCGGGCTGTGGTAGCTTCCTTCGGTCGCTTCCTCGCCCTGCTCCCAACAACACCGTAGCCCACGGCGGGTCCTCCCTTGGTGCCGGGGGCCAATATTTACCTAAATCATAAATCTTAACCCTGGCGACGCGTTTATGGCGACGCATGATCATGCGTCGCTACATCCTCATTCTCGGTCTCTCTCTCACTCTGTCTTTCCGGGGGTCATTTTTTTTTAATTCATAGATATTAACCATAGCGACGCATGATGATGCGTCGCTACTCACCGCTCTCACACCCAAACTCACTCTGTCTCTAAGGTGCCCCACAGCCGCGATCGCCGGAGCGCTTAGGCACAAAGAGCGACCACAGGAAGCTCCTTTGGGCATTAGCGCTCCGTGCGGTGGCGGCGAGGAGTAAAGGTAAGGGCCCGGGAACGCCCCAAAAAACTTAAACTCTCTATAAAAAGATACCCCATATTAAATTTTAAACACAAGGTAATCCACTAATGCATGAAAATTTAGGTCACGAGGTGGAAACTAACGGAAAATTTCCTAACTTAGAATAAGAATATTTGCTTCATGAAAGTTTTGCTTGAAATAGACGACAATAGAACAGACTTTTTTTTAGAGCTATTGACCAGCCTCAAATACATTAAAGTGCTCAACTCCTTTGAGGACTATAAATCAAGTAAGCACTTTTTGGAATTTGCAGATGCCTTTCAGCAGGCAAAAGAGGATGAGCAAGGAAGAATTCAACTCCCCCTGGCAAAAGATGTATTGAATGAGATTTAGTGTTATTGCAACGCATTTATTTATTAAAAAGGCGAAGAAATTAAATAAAAAATATAAGTCGCTTAAACAAGATTTAGAGCCCTTGATTAATTCACTTGAAACAAACCCAAGGCAAGGGACGTCTTTAGGAAATGATTGTTATAAAATCAGACTAGCCATTTCGGCAAAAAATAAAGGAAAATCGAGCGGTGCTAGGTTAATCACCTACCTAAGGGTTTATCAAAACAAAATTTATCTTTTGGATATTTACGATAAATCTGAAAAGGATTCCGTTTCGGAAAATGAAATAAAGCAATGGATAAAATGGCTTAGGGAAAAAAGATGAGAGGTAGAATCTAATAAGAAATTGAAGGATATACTGAGAAAACTGCGTTAGCCAGCCTCCTTCCCTTACTTTACACACCAAAATCCTAATGGCTTCCCCAAACCACGAAAATTTGCGAATACCAACAGCCACAAGGCTTTACGAAAATTCGTAAGCCTTTTCTGAGAAAGCTGTGGATTCCGCCTCGCTGCGTTTCTAATAACGCAAAGGGAATCCCCGCAACCAAGGGTCGGAGGATTGGAAATGGCTTTGGTCCAAGTGTACCTTTAAACTATCGCTTCCTTTATCGTAGAACCTAGTAGTGCTGTTTGTGTTTTCTGAAAAATAATCGTAGGTCAATGCTAAGTTTTGAAAACTGGAGTCGACAGGGAACCAGCGTCCCAAAGCCAGGTAACGTGCGCCGCTTTGCTCCAATGGTCTTCCAAATTCCAAAAAATACCAGAAACTACCATCGGCACGGAAGCAACTTTCGATGCGCTCCCATTGGCGCTCTTGCGTATCAAAAGGTACATCTCGTTCACCATCCCATACCGTTCCATCGCTTGGAGATTTGGCCCAATGTCTTTCGTAGCGAATGACCTGGTCAACCATGGGAGCCAATGCGGTTTTCATTAGGCTGTCTTTTCTGCGTAATGGCATGGATTCCACGGAGTCCTCTACCAATTGAAACCAGCGGGCACCCGACCAAATGTCCAATTCCATTAGGGCCAATTCCGGAATGCGAGGTATCTCTTGCCAGCCAAATGAAAAATGACGCCCACCCAAGGTATCTTTTAGAACCGGTAGCACATTCCAACCGGGTTTGACTTCCCAAGAATGCTCCTCACCGTTGGGCGGAAACAAGCGAAAAGTCATGCGGGCATCTTCCGCACCTGTGGCAAAAAGGCGAAAGCCCTGTAAGGGTAAATTGGTTCTAAACTGGTAAAAAAAACGCCGATCGCCTTCCCCGGGTCTGAGCCGAATGCCTGAGTTCAGGAAGCCATCGTGTAAGGTGTACTTATCGGTTTTGTAGCCCGGTCCGGTCACCCTCATATTGGCGGAGTATCTTGGCTTAGCCTTTACCGGCATCACGGCTCCGGAATGATCCAGAAAGCGAATTTCGGAAATACCTACCGGACGAGAATTGTACATCTTAGAAAAATAGCGTTTGGTAAGCATTAGGGAATCTCCATAGCGGTTGTTTAGAGGCAAGCTCACCGGGTTCCAGCCCTCATCGCACAGCAATTGAACCACCAATTCGTAGACCGGGGCATGAAAAGAAACCGGAGCACCGGAAGGAAATTGACCCAAAAAACTACCATTCAACCACACACGTATTGCGGATACCCTGGCCAAGCCCGCCCCTTTTGCGACATCCACTTGCATTTCCTTAGCCGGCAGCCCATCAAAGGTCCAATACATTCCTTCGCCCACATTGAGGCCTACCCTACTTTCCCAGCGTGTTTCAGGATCTCCGTCAAAGGCATGTTCTATCTTGAATTTTTCCAATGGCGTATGCTGGCTGGAGATGTGCTGCCTTAGGGGGTATATACCGCTATCGGGCCAGGCTTCAAGCAAGTCGGAGGCTTGAGCTTTGGAAAGGGTTTCTTGTCCTTCGGGAGCAGATTCGCCACAAGAAAAAAGCGCAGCAAAGGCCAACAACAAAATCAAAACAGTTCTGGGCATAAGCAACAGATGCGGGAGTAAAGTTAATGGTTGTTTGGCTATGCAAAGAAAAGCCTCTCCAAAAGGCTTATAAAGGTATACTACTCCCTTTTGCAACAGGAGCCTACTAGTTTAGGGGATCCCCGGCCCCCGATGGAGCAAAGTAGCTGCCGAAAACCAAAGGCCAATGGCTCCGAGCAGCGAGGAGGCCCCCGAAGTTTCGGGGGACCCCGGAGCGCCGGAGCCATGGCCTGAGGTTGAGGCACTACTTGGGACAGCGGGATAAGGCCGCCAAAAAAACAATGAAACCATGCAACTGCTACAATTGTAGCATATGCTACAATTGTAGCAGTCTGCTGTTCAGGTCGCTAGGGGAAGAACCACCCTAAAATGGGCAAAAACATGTACCTTAGAGCATGCACTTTATTCTTGATTTATGCATGAGCACCCTGTTGATGGTGCACAGTCAAATGCCGCTGAGCCCCATTCCTGAAAAAATAGATACGGCGCACTATTTGCAGGGCAAATTTGAGGCTTCGGAGCATCCGGACTGGTTTGCGGAAGTACCTGCAGCCTACGCCGATCGTTCCGGCCACTATTTGCGAAAAGAGGCCCTGTCGGCCTTTGTAGAAATGGCAAAAGCGGCTGAAAAAGATGGAGTTAGGCTAAAAATCATAAGTGCTACGCGTAGTTTTTACCGCCAAAAATCGATTTGGGAAGCCAAATGGACCGGTAAGCGAAAAGTGGAGGGTAAGTTTTTGCCCAAGTCTCATCCGGAGGCCAAAGCGCGTGCTTTGTTTATTTTAAGGTATTCTTCCATGCCGGGCACATCGCGGCATCATTGGGGCACCGATTTTGATATCAACAATTTAAACGACAGCTATTTTTTAAAAGAGCCCGGCAAAAGTGAGTATGCCTGGCTCCAAAAACACGCTGCCGGGTATGGGTTTTGCCAGCCTTACAGCCGCAAAGGAAGCCGTCGACCTAGCGGCTATGAAGAGGAAAAGTGGCATTGGTCTTACATGCCATTAGCGGCTCCTCTAACCAAAATGTATGCTGATTTACTAAGCGACCACGACATTCAAGGCTTTGCCGGGGCGGAGAGTGCGCCGAGCATTGGCATGGTGGCCGCCTATGTTGAGGGCGTAGACCCTATGTGTTATGAATAGGTTTGTTGGCATTGTTTGCATTCTTTTTGCAAGCCTAGGGGCTGATTTGCCTGCACAACACCGTGTTTTTGGGCCGGATCAGGGCAATTGCATTGGTCGAAATCTGGTAGAAGGGCCACAAGCCGGCCACTATGTATTTTTTGGTGCGGAACGGCCGGTTCAGCAGCCCAACCAAGACCTGTTTTGCTTATATGTACTAGACGCCCAGCTTCAAACGCTGACCATTAAACATATTGAAGTTCCTGGAAATGCAGCTCCCGGTGCTGTTGCCAAGCTTAGCAACGGCGATTATGCCTTGGCAGGACTTTGGTACAATGCCCAAGGCAGCTCCCGAGCTTGGATGGCGCGCTTAAACCCACAATTGGATACCCTTTGGACCAAAACCATTACCGCACCCTCAGGCAATGCCTCCTTTAAGCGGGTAATGGAAGCCCCTAACGGTAGCTTAGCTTGGTTGGGTACCCACACCCGCCCCGGAGGAAACGACAACGACCTATGGCTTTATGCCACAGATGGCTCCGGTGCCAAGTTGTGGGAGTTTTTTGGAGGAGATACCCAAAACGATGTAGGACAAGGCTTGGCTTGGCACCCCCAAGGTTTTTGGCTGCTCAGCGGAGATGTGCTTTTGGGCAGTTACGGAAATATGGTGGTGGCTTTGGATTCCTTGGGTCAATTCAAGTGGCAGCGGCTTATTACCGATCAAAACGTAAACGGGAATCAAACCTTATTGGCACATAGCCAAGGCGATATTTTCTTGATTGGAGAGTCAACCACCAATCAAGGCTTTGCCTTTGACTTATTTGTAGTTCGTCTAAATGAAAACGGACAAGTAAAGCGCTATGGTTATGTGGGCGAAAGCGGCACCGATGCCGGTTTTCAGGCCGAGTGGCTGGGTAACGACACCTTGTTGGTAACCGGTTATACCGCCAGCTATCCCAATGCAGGTCCTGTTTCGCCCTACCTGTTGACCATGAATATGGATTTTGAGGAGGCGGCCATTCATTGGTTGCCCCGAAACCAAGTGAGTATAGGCCAAGGTTTGTATTGGAATCCGGTGGATCGAAAAGCTGTGGTTTCAGGCAGCGAAGGAGACCGCCACTTTGTATGGCGCAGCGGCTTGGACAGCCTTATGCCGGGTATTTTTCAATCCGGTTTGGTCTTGTCTGTGCCTCAGCACATGGAAGAAGCCCATTTTTGGTATCCAAACCCTGCCAACCAAAGCCTGAATCCACCCACGGGGGCTCCTCCTGAGCAAATACGGATATTCACCGCTTCGGGTAAGCTGCTTTGGGAAAGCTCCAAACCTCCGACAGAAAATGCCTCGCTTTCCCTTCCCATGGATTGGCCCAACGGCCACTATATATTGGAATGGACAGATGCGCAGGGTGCTGTGCATAGGCAAAAACTCCGCATTCAGCGCTAATTTTATTGGTTCAAGCTTAGCGGAACCCATCCAAAATCCATGGCTCTTGTTGCAACTTTATTTGCCACGGTGCTCAAAAACCCGGCAACACCTTTCCAACCGAAGCATTGGGAGCCCGAATGTGAAGCAGGCTTGCCACACTGGGCGCTATATCTACCACTCGTGTTGGGCCATGCCACTCCAATCGGTCCATGCCCTTGCCAAATACAATCAATGGCACGTGTGTGTCGTAGGCATAATGGCTTCCGTGGGTGGCCCCCTTGCCATCAAAGGTCACCTCTACGTAACCGGGAGCAAGCAACAACATGACATCACCGGAACGATGCTTTCCATAGCCTCGTGCGGCAAAACCTGTGGCTAAGGGATGGTTCAAATGCGCGTCGACCTGATCCGCCCAAAGCAAATCTTGAACCCAGGTCTGCTTGTGCAGCCATTGCTCCAGCTTAAGACGAAACGCAGGCAAAGGCACAGCTGCGGCCTCCAGGGCAGGGTAATCAAAATAAATCTGCAAGTTCTCAAAGGCCAAAACGGCACCCGGGGCTCCTTCCCTATGGCACCATTCCATCAACTCTTTTTCGAAGTTGGGAGGAATTACCCCTGCCGGAATATGTTGTGCCTCCATGGCATGTGGGTTGTCGGCCACACCGTGGTCGGCACTTAACACCACCACATATGCGTCTTTTCCAACGGTCTGATCCAAGTAATTCAAAAACAAGGTCATTTCTTCATCAAAACGTCGGTACATGTCGGCCAATTCCAAGCTGCGAGGTCCAAATTGGTGGCCGCAATAATCTGTGGCCGAAAAGCTCAGATGCAGCAAATCGGGCTGATAATCTTGCCCCAGTCCTTCGCCCTCAATGGCAGCTTGAGCCATTTCAAAGGTGATGGTATTTCCGCCCGGCACAGATTTTATGAGCCCCAAGCCCTTTTCTTTGGTAATTTTTTTGAGCGGATAGGGAAAGGTCACTTTTTCGTGCCCTTTAAAGGGCATTTCGTAGGGACTTTCGTCCGGACCAAAATCTTGAAGCATGGCTTCGGGAATACTCAGGGTCCAGTCGTCTTGAAGCAGGGTTTCTGCACGCTTTTTTCCGTTGAATTGCTCAAGCCAAGCAGGTAAACTTTGGGTATAAAAGGTGGAACTTACAAAACGTCCTGTGCTTTCGTCGAACCAGTACACCCCGTCGGCAGAATGACCGGCCATAAGGATGGCCGCCCGGTCTTTTAGAGCAATGGCCACCGACTTTGCTTCGGGATAGGCCAGCTTCAGCTCGTCGCCAAGGGTGCTGCTTTTAAGCCAAACGGGACTCATTTGACCATTTTTGTGGGTGGTACCCACCGGCTGAGCACTGGCATCTTCGACGCAATAGACCTTTCGCCGCACTTCTCTATCAAACCAATCGTTGGCCACAATGCCATGATAATAAGGCCAAGTGCCGGTGCTGAGGGTAGCGTGTCCCGGGCCGGTGTAGGTGGGCACATAGCTGTAATGGTGGTTTCTATACACCCTTCCTAGGCTCTCCATGCGCAGTAAGCCTGTGGTTGTAAATAGCTTACGAAAACGAAACAGGTAATCTGCCCGCATTTGATCCACCGAAATATACACCACCAATTTTGGGGGAAGTTGCGCCTTTAGGGTGCCAGCTAAACCAAGAAATATTAAGAAAATGACAAAGCGCCGCATGCGTTTTCTTTGCAAGGTAAGGATGTACTTTTAAACTAACGTTAATTGAGACTGGTGATGCGACGCTATTCTGGCGGCAATCCTGCCCTGACGCTACGGTCAGGATTATAAACCCTGACGCTGCGTTCAGGAACTGTGTCTTGAAAACGCAACGCATCAACAGTCTCTAATTGGGGAAATTAGATTTTTTGGGGCGCTATCCGGCTCTCCGCTTTAGTTGTATGTGCCTTGGCAGGTCGTCCCTACGCTTCTCCGGGGCTTGCATGCGCTCCGCCCGGCTCAGCGGGGCCGACGCTGCCTCGTCCCATACAGGCTATCGCGTCCATCCGGGCGCCGGATCAGGATGCTATGAAAAATCGTCTTCTTCCTCGCTGTTCATTATGGCATTCAGGAGGTCAGAAAGTTGGATTTCTTGATTTCTAAGGTGTTTACCCAAGCGAGAGAACTCGGCCAAGCCCAGAAGCACAAATTCCATAAGGGCTAGCGTTTCTTCTCCTTGGCTTCGGCCATATTTTTCGGCAAAAGCACGCAGCCCCGGCACTGCTTCTAAGCTTTGCTTATAGTCCTTATCGGAGGCCATGGCGTCAAGGTCGGTTTCATTTCCTTGACCATACCAAGCCAATAATGGGGCATACACATCGCCTTCTTTGCTTCGCTTCATGCGTTCCGGATCGGGAAATATTTCGGTAAAGCAGCTTCGAATGGCTTTATTGATTAGGGTGTGCGCAACGGTTTGCCTGCCTTCTTGTTCTCCTTCGTACACCAGCTCTACTTTTCCGGTAATGGCCGGCACCATGGCCAGCATATCGGTAATGCGCATATGGGTTTTCTTTTCCCCGTTCATCGCCATGCGGAGTTCGGCCTGAGCATACAAGGCTTCTAGCGCCGAAACCGATAAACGGACACTAACCCCACTGCGTTGGTCTATTAAATCACTTTTTCGTGCCTCAAAACTCACTTGTTCAAAAAGGCGAAACATCCAATCGGGAACCGATACCCTTTCCAGAAGCTCTTTAGAAATCTTGGCTTCTTGCCGGGTAATGGCCATGCCTGCCTCCAAACTTCTTGGGTAATGGGTCAAGATTTGGGCTCCAATTCGGTCTTTGAGCGGAGTAATTAGGTTGCCTCGGTTGGTGTAATCTTCCGGATTGGCGGTAAACACAAAAGAGATGTCTAAAGCCAAACGAAATCTAAAGCTACGGATTTGGATGTCTCCTTCTTGAAGAATATTGAAAAGGGCAACTTGAATCCGGGCTTGCAAATCGGGGAGTTCGTTCAAAACAAACAGGCACCGGTTGGCCTTAGGAATAAGTCCAAAAAACAAGGCGTCTTCGTCGCCAAGACCTGTTCCTTTGCGGGCGGCAGCAATGGGGTCAATGTCTCCAATAAGGTCTGCCACCGTTACGTCCGGTGTAGCCAGTTTCTCTACATAACGATCGCTCCGGTGCATCCAATCGATGGGGGTTTCATCGCCCAATTCCTCAATGAGTCGTTTGCTTTGAGGCAACACAGGAGCCAAGGGGTCGTCGGGAATGGGAATGCCCTTAATCACAGGAATCCAGGGATCAAGAAGCTCCACCATCATGCGTGCCATGCGTGTTTTGGCTTGCCCCCGCATCCCCAAAAAGTTGATGTGGTGTTTGGCCAAAATGGCTCGTTTCAATTCAGGAATAACGGTGTCTTCATAATCCAAAACTCCCTCAAAAACGTGTTGATTATTGGATATGGCGAGCAACAAATTATGCTTCAGCTCTTCGGCAACGCTTTTGAATTGATACCCGGAAGCTTTAAGGGCTCCTAAAGTTGCTATAGAGGGTTTTTCGCTCATAATCTTTTTCGTCTGTTTTTTTCAAAATCTCTAAAGACCAAGCTTCCTAAGCCTTCTAAATCACTAAAAAAAGCTCTACCGCCGTTGATTTCAGTGAATTCTTCTACAAATTCTACCAACCAAGGATCTTGGGCGACCATGAAGGTGGTTACAGGAATAGATTGGCGGCGACAAACCTCGGCCAAATTCAAGGTGCGGTTCAAGATTTTTTCATCCAAACCAAAGCTGTTTTTATAATAAGCTTTGCCTTCCTTCAGGCAGGTAGGTTTGCCATCGGTAATCATAAAAATTTGCTTGTTGGCACTTCGGTGTCTCCGTAAAATATCCAAGGCCATTTCAAGGCCGGCCACGGTGTTGGTATGAAATGGTCCAACTTGTAAATAAGGTAAATCCTTAATGGATATTCGGTGTGCATCGTTGCCAAAGGCCACTATTTCGAGGTGGTCGCCCGGGTATTTTCGGCGCACCAATTCTGCAAGTGCCATGGCTACCCTTTTGGCGGGAGTAATGCGGTCTTCCCCATACAGAATCATGGAATGCGAAATATCGATGAGCAAAACAGTAGCTACTTTAGATTTGCTTTCGCTTTCGCGCACCCTTAAATCCTGTTCTTCCATCTGTTGCCAAGATCCGGTGCGGCGCATGGCCTCTTGCATGGACAAGCTTAAGTCTATATCTTCCAGAGGATCACCAAAAGTGTAGGAGTGATACGACCCTTGCCATTCTTCTTTATTTCCTATTCCTGTGCTTCGGTGCTGCCCTCCGGTATCTCGTTTGAGTTTTCCGAAAATTTGCTCCAGGGCAGCTTCACGCATCATTCGGTCTGCCTTTTCGGTAGCTTGGGCACCTCCTTTAGAACCCGGAGTTGCTTGGCGCAAATAGCCGCGTTCGAATAGCTCCTCAATAAAATCTTCGATGGTGTAGTCCTTATCGGTAATTTGATGCTGCCTATCCACTTCACGGAGCCAGTCAAGGGTTTCCTCCACATTTCCGGAGCTAATCAAGAGCAATTCCCTAAACATGGGCAGCAAGCGGTCAAAGGGATCCTTTTCGGGAGCAACAAACCGGGTAATTAAATATCCTGTTTGCATATTAAGCCTTTTGAACCACCGACAAAACCATCAAAATAGCCCGTAGGGTCCACAAGCCGGTGCGTACGTATTGAATTCGAATGAGCTGCAGATGCACTTTGCTGTCGGGCTGTTTAAAAAACTGTTTTCTTGCAGGCCGCATTAAGGCTAAAGAAATAAACCAAATGGCCAAAAGCATAAAAAAAGCGATGCCATTCATCATTAAAAAAGAGTCTCCTCCCGGGGTGTCGGCGGAGAGCACCTTAACGCTAAAAATCACTACGGCAAAACTGGTAAGCAGCTCCAGGGACATGAGCGGAAACATGAGCAAAAAGCCTCGGTTATGCACCAAAGGTCCACGCAAGGGAATGGCTTCTTTTTGCCAATAGGTAAAGGAGGGATAGTATACCAAAGCAGCATACCAAGCAATGCCGGTAAGGAGCAGAGCGGCAATTAATGCAATAAAGAAAACCGGTGAAAACATAGCTATACAACAAGTAAGTAGCCCAGCAAGTTTAAATTAAGGTCCAAGACGTTCCCTTAGCCAATTTCCTTCCTCGTCTAAACTAAAGCGGATTCGGTCATGCAACCTTCCGGGGCGACCTTGCCAAAACTCCATACGCACGGGAGACAGGCGGTAACCTCCCCAAAACGGCGGTTTTTCAATTTCGGGAATTCCTTCAAATTTTTGTTCAAACTCGCGAAACCTAGCCTCTAAGGCTTCTCTATTGGCAACCATCTCGCTTTGAGGCGATGCCCAAGCCGAAATTTGATTTTGCCGGGGTCTGGATTGAAAGTATTCGTTGGATTCCATAACCGAAATCTTTTCCACCTTACCCACAATCCGAACCTGACGTTCCATGTCTACCCAGAAAAAATTTATGGCCGCATGTGGGTTACCTTCCAGGTGTATGGCTTTTTCAGATTGGTAATTGGTATAAAAAGTAAGCCCTTTTTGCTCTAAATTCCTCAATAGCAAAACCCTGGAATGAGAAAAGCCCTGCGCATCTACGGTAGAGAGAACCATAGCATTTGGCTCTGACACATTGTTATTTGCAGCATCTGAAAGCCATTTCTCTAAAAGTTTTATGGGGTCAACGCCCGCTTCGTCCTCCGATAATGACATCATTTTATAATCTTTACGGAGTTTTGACAAATACGTTTTCATAGGATATAAGCGATCGTTTTCCCAAAGGTACCCAAATGAATCAAAAAGCACAGGCCTTTTCCGACGACAAACTCCGAAGCTTGCGGTACATGATGTGGATGCTGCTCGGCTTAGGGCTATTGCTTCGCCTGCTTAAGGTTCAATCCATCGGGTTTACGATAGATGAATTGCAGGTGATGTACCATCTGAAAGAAATGGGCTGGTGGAACTACATCAGCCAAAACCTAAGCGAAGCCGACAATCACCCGCCATTAACAGCAACCATTCTAGCCCTTTGGATGTATGTTGTGCCCCCCATAGAAGTTCTAGTACGCTTGCCTTTTGTGGTCCTTTCGGCTTGCAGTGTATTTTTCGCTTACAAGGTTTTTGGCAATTGGTTTAGCCGACGCACGGCACTGCTGATTTGCGCCTTTATTGCCTGCGGAAACTTACCGGTACTTTTTGGTGTTTATGCCAGACCTTATGGATTGGCTTTAACATTATTGCTTTTTTGCCTGTATCAATGGGACCGAACCTTTAACAGGAGCAAACCTGTTCCTTTGAGCAGAGGTGTGGGTTTGGGTCTGTCAACCCTTGCCTTATTTTACACCCATTACCCCTCTTATTTTATAGCTTTAAGCTTGTGCTTGTTTTCTTTGGCATGTTTAAAACGAAACAACCTTAGAGTTTTTTTCCTTGCCATGGGCTTAGCAACCCTTGGCACACTCCCCTACTTGCATTTGAGTCTGCAACATGCCAAAAATATGCATATCGGGCCTAATGGATGGGGTATTCCTCCGCACCATTGGGAGGATTATTTTTGGGTTTTAACGGAGGTCATTAACCGCTCGTGGTGGATTGGTGGGGCGCTATTGGCCATGTTTGTTATTGGGGTATTCTCAAGGGCCAAGCGCAGCAAAAAAAAGACCAAACATTTAAGGTTTTCTTCTAAAAAGTTGGCTCTTTTAAGCGCCACTTTGGTAGGCCACTCTGTGCTTTTGTATTGGTTTGCTGAGTGGATTCTTGGGCGACCGGTAGGGCATCAAAGCATGCTACTGCCCATATTCCCCTTCGCTTTAGCAGCCTTTCTTCCTTTGGGGAATAAGTGGTTCCGAAAGCTAAAGCCAATCTATTTTCTTTTCTTTTCTTTTGTCTTGGCCTATTCCACACTTTTTCAAAATGCCATTTTCAAAACCACGCCATTTGTAGATATCCGTCCCGTAGAGCGATTTTTAGGAACTCTGCATGCCCAGACACCTGTTGTTTTGGTTCAGTTTCCGGAAGCCGTGGTAACCCACTTGCTCAATAAAACTCCCAATACATGGGCACAGCTTACTAATCCTTCGGATTGCCGGGCTTTAGACAGCCTTAGAAAAAAGCATTGGCCCGAATTTTCAAACGATTCGGTTGCATTTGTCCAGTACATTCCCTCTGCCAAAGCCTACGAAGCATTTTGCACCTTGCCCTTCCCATCCTTTACACCTTTGGATTCGTCCAAAAGCCTGAATTTGGCATGGAATTTCTTTACCCTACACCAATCGGAGCAAGCACCATCCGCGGCCTTTTTTATCGACACTGCTTTTGCCGAGCAAAGGAATTTCGAATGGATTTTAAACCAAGGAACATGCCAAGGCGAAGATGACATGGGTACCTCCTATTTGCACGTGCAAGTCCGATTAAACGCCAACTTACCAATCCGGAGCTATTTTTCGCTGGATGCTGCCTCCCCCTCCGGAAATATGGTTCGGCTCATTAATGCCCGGAAATTCACACTTCCTAAAGATCGCATGATTTCTTGTACCATAAACTCAGAATCGATGCATTGCACTAGTCAACAACCACTTATAACGAATTTGGCTTTTGGCCCTCTCCAAGACTCCTTGCAGTTTCAGGTGCAGGGCAAATGGGTGCGGCTTAAAGAGCTGTACAATAAACCGTAAATTTGCGTTATACTAGCTTCGGAGCATGCTTATGAAATATACCCCCCTTTTCTTTGGTGCACTATTCTCTCTTTTAGGCCCATTAAATGCTCAGCAAAACTTAGCACAAATTGCCCCCGGAGCATGGAGAGCCCATGTCCCCATGAATCGGTGTCAAAGCATAGATGCCGGAGCCAATCAATTGGTTTTGGCTTCTCAAAACGGCCTGTGGGGCTACCAATTTTTGGATTTTGAAAGGGTTCCCTACACTACCGCCGAAGGCTTTAGTTCCATCCAGCCTTCTGCCCTTAGGTACCACCAAACGCAAAACTGGTGGATTGCCGGGTATCAAGACGGTCAAATCGATTTGATTAAAAATGGCAAAATAAAGGCCTTCCCCGATTTGCTTAGTGCAGGCATTTCCAGCAGCCGCAAAGTGCAACGCATTTTTGTCACTCAAGATTCCGCCTGGTTGGCTTGCGACTTTGGATTGGTATTGGTGGACATGCGGCAGGAAGTCATCCGAAACTCGGTTCTTTTTTCCGACAACCCTTTGTTTACGGGTCAGCAATGTGTTGATTTTGTCACTTTTCAGAACTTTGGCTATGCTGCCTTGTCCAATGGCTTATATAGGTTTCCCTTAGGTGCTAATTTCAAAAACCTTACGCTGTGGGAAAAAATAAACGACATAGGAGCCGGTGGAGTCCGGTCCCTGGCCGTGTATCAAAACCATTTGGTGTATTTAAAAAATGACCAAACCGACAGCATCATGCGTTGGGCACCGGGCCAAAGCCCTCAGCTAGTAAATACAGACCAAAGCAGCCCTATCCGCTCCTTAAGAACTTCCCAAAACCGTTTATTGGTAGTCGCGGATGAGTCCGTAAAAACCCTCAACAGCTCTTGGCAAGTTGATTTTAGTTACAGCGAAGCCTTTGGGCCATTTAGAGAAGCTGTAATTTCCAAGGAAGGTGAAATATTCGCAGCATCCGACCGCCGAGGCTTGGTCATTATTTCCCAAAACGGAGCTACGGGTGGGCCTCCAGGCCCTGAAACCAAGAACGTATACGATCTAAAGATATTAGAAGATGGCACCATTTGGGTAGCCTCAGGCGCCAGAAGCCCTACTTGGGGGCCAAGTTTTAGAGCAGATCAAATGTTCTACCGAAGAAACGGCTCTTGGAAGGTTTTAAGGGAAAGCAACGATGGCTACGCCTTTACCCATGCAGATTTTGTTCAAATTGCCATCGACCCGAACGACCCATCCCACCTTTTTGTAGGCTCTATTCTTTCCGGACTTTACGAAATTCTTGACTTTCAATATACCAACATTACCCAGGGGCCTCCCATTCCTTTAGGCCAAAACCGTCCGGGGATAGGCGGATTAGCCTTTGATGCTCAAAGCAATTTGTGGTTTAGCCCCTCGTATGCAGATATTGGCCTGATTCAGCAAGGGACCGATGGAACCACCCTCCAAAACGTGAACTTTCCGGGCTTTACCTCTGTGAATGTTCCTACAGGTGATGTTTTGGTCGATGATCTTGGACATGTGTGGCTGGCATCCATTGGCCGCGGAATTGCCGTGTATCAACCCGAAACCGGACTTCGACAATACCTAACCGGCCAGTTTAATGCTGGCGATTTGCCTAGCCTTAGTATTCGAACCATGGCCAAAGACCGCAATGGAGAAATCTGGGTAGGTACCGAAGACGGTATACGTGTTTTTAGTCCCGGTCAGCTATTTACAGGCCAGCCGGTGAATGGACAACGAATCGTTATTACTGCGGAAGATGGAAACAATGAGTTGCTTTTGGCCCAAACGGTAATCAATGATATTGCCGTTGATGGAGCCAATAGAAAGTGGATTGCAACCCAGGGCGCTGGGGTTATTCTGGTTAGCGACGATGGACGCGAGGTTATTCATCGCTTTAGAGCGGGAGACACACCACTGTTCTCTGACAATGTGCTGTGCGTGGCCATTGACCCCACAACCGGAGAAGTTTATTTTGGTACCGACCTAGGCATTGTTTCTTTCCGTGGAAACGCTACCGAAGCAACCGATAGCTTTGGAGATGTTTATGTCTTCCCTAATCCGGTACGCGAAACCCACGACGGCCCCGTAACCGTTGCCGGTTTGGCCCGGGATTCCGATGTGATTATTACCGATGTGGCTGGCAACCTGGTTTATAAAACCCAAGCTCAAGGAGGAACCGCTACCTGGAACGGACTACGGTACGATGGAAGACGGCCTGCCACCGGGGTATATTTGGTTTTTTGTACCAACGAAGACGGCTCCGAAGCCATGGTTACCAAGTTTTTGTACATCCACTAAGCATGCGCCAAACCTGTCGGGGTATTGTTTTGCGTCAAGTCCGCTTTGGGGATCAAGGGTGCATTGTTTCGGTACTCCAAGACCAAGGAGAAAAAAACGATTATGCCGTTCGATTGAGCACCGCGCAACGAAAAAAAATTGCCGGACTTCTTCAAGTAATGACCTTTGTGGAATTTGAAAGCAGTCCCCAAGCTAAAGCAAAGCTTCCTTACGCCTCAAACTTCCAGCTGTTGGAAGGGCTTTCTCCGGCCATGGCCGGACCGGTCCAAGGAGCTTTGTGCATGTTTATGGGAGAAGTGCTTCAAAAAATCACTGCAGAACACCATGCCGATACCGACCTATTCCTGCTTGCTCAAAAATACCTAAGGCTTTGTTTAAGCAAAGCACTTCCTCCGGCACAACTTCCTTTGCGCTTCACCGCTGAATTGATTCAATGGTCCGGCCTAGGGCCCGACGCTTCCCGTTTTGACTTAGGCATGGGCTTTTCTATTCCTTTGCAATCCTTTGTGCCCTCCAACCCTAGAGCAGACCCTAGTTTTGAAATGAGCCCCAGGATTGCCGGTTGTTTTGCCAAATTGCTGCTGGGTGAAGCCTACGAGGTGGACTTGAATGAGCGGCGAAGTCTGCTCCAAGCTATGGTTAATTACCTGGAATACCATGTTTTGGGTAGCCGAAGCATAAAAAGTCACTTGGTTTTAGCTCAAGAATAAACGCTATTGGAAACGCGCCAAAATGTTGCGTACCGACTGAACGTAACTGCCCACAAATAACTGCACATGCACCAACAAGGGATATAAATTGCAAAGGGCTACACGCTCTTCCCAACCTTGCTCTAGGGGCCATTCCTCTTGATAGGCATGATAAAAAGCAGGTTCAAAACCTCCAAACAATCGACTCATGGCCAAGTCCATTTCGCGGTGCCCATAATATACTGCCGGATCAAAAAGCACAGGCTCTCCGCTTAGGTCGGCCATGAAATTTCCGCTCCATAAATCCCCATGCAATAAGGCAGGTTTTTCTTCCGGAAATATTTCCGGTAATCGCGCAACCAAACGCTCCATCGGAGCAATCAATTCAGGCTCCGCCTTGCCTGAATCCACCGCTTTCTTTAAAATGGGCAACAAACGATGTTCACCCATAAATGCCGCCCAACTGTCTTTAAAGGTATTGTTCTGAGGCAAAGAACCCATATAATTGTCGTAATCTAAACCGAATTGTGGGTTACTGTTCCGGTGCAAGGCAGCCAACTGACGGCCAAAATCTACCCAAAAATCAAAATGAGGCGTGCCCGCATCAATCATCTCCAAAACCAATACATCCTCCCCACCTGTTTCGGTAACTCCAATGACTTCCGGAATTCTAAAAACGCCGGCAGAACGCAACAAGTCCAAGCCCTTTTGCTCCAAATGAAACATCCGGGGATAATCCGCAGAATTGTTGTGCTTCAAGAAAAAAGTGCCCTGATCTGTACGCACCCTTCGGGCCGTATTTATGCTTCCTCCACGCATTTGGGGCATTTCAAGAACGTTGACCGGCATCGATAGCTTTTGTTCCAACAAAGCTTGTACGGCATGGGTGAAGTTTGCGTCAGGCATAAATTAAATTTGCACAAAAATGATAAATAATTAGCTTTGCACCGCTCTTTAACAAAAATTGGGGCATTAGCTCAGCTGGCTAGAGCGCTACAATGGCATTGTAGAGGTCATCGGTTCGACTCCGTTATGCTCCACTTCAAATCATCGCTTTCTTAATGCATCAAGAAAGCGATGATTTTTTTTATCCAAGCCTCCGGAAATGCACCGGGATTGAATCTACCCGGCAAATCAAAGAAGAACTTCCGGCTTACCACCGTACGCATGTGCGAAAATGCTTCAAAACCATAGCGTCCATGGTAGGCTCCCATGCCGCTATTGCCAACCCCACCAAATGGCGCATCCGAAACCGTAAACTGCAAGGTGGTATCGTTTATGCAGGCCCCTCCCGAACGAATTCCATAACTGAAGGCTCTTTTCTTGGCCTTGGACTTGCTGAACAAATAGGCCGCCAAAGGACCCTCTTTGCGGGTTTGCGCTTCCATGGCCTTCCACCTGCTTTCGGATTCCTCAGGAACATACCATTGCACCGGCAAAATGGAACCAAACACCTCTTCCATCGGCCCCATTTCCACCTCAAGTAGTACAGGGAGTATCCGTCTTGTTTTCGATTCTACTTCCAACTTAGTCAATGGTTTACCCTGCGTTAAAAATGCGTGCAAACGGTCAAAATGTGCGCTATTTACTATACTTCCCAAGTCTTCGGCCAGGTCTAAGCTGCCCCCAAACCTATCCTTGCAACAGGCATTCCATGCTTCCACTATGTTTTCCTTCAAAGCTAGTGGGGCCATCAAAAGGTTGGGCGCCAAACAGGTTTGTCCAGCATTTAAAGCTTTGCTCCAAAACAGCCGACGCACAGAGGCCGAAACGTCTGCGGTCTCGTCCATCCAAACCGGGTTTTTTCCACCCAGTTCCAGGGTAACCGGAATCAGTTGCTTGGCTGCAGCCTCATACACCAATTGCCCTACCCTGCTGCTTCCCGTAAAAAAGATATGGTTCAAAGGCAACTGAGTCAGAGCCTTAGCCGTATCCGGCCCACCTTCAAAAAGGGCTGCCTCTTCAGGCGCAAAACAGTCCTTTATTAAGCCGGCCAATTCAGAAGAAACATGAGGTACCATTTCCGAGGGTTTAAGCAAGGCCGTGTTTCCTGCTGCCAAAGCAGCCACAAGTGGCACCAAAAGCAACTGCACCGGATAGTTCCATGGCGATAAAATAAGCACTTGACCCTTGGGCTGAGGAATCAAGCGGGCATTGCCCGGCCAAATCAACAGTCCCCCGTTCAAAGGTTTTGGACGCATCCAATGCTTGAGCTCACGCTCAGCTTGTGCGATGGAAGACTCAATTACCGAAAACTCGGTCATCCAAGATTCTAATCCCGATTTTCCCAAATCTTCCTTTAAAGCCTTTGCCAAGGTCGACTCTCTTTGCCTCAATGCCTTTTTAAGGCGCTTTAATCGATCCAATCGCCGGGCATAGCCACTGAACTCCGCCTGGGTAAATGCCTCTCGCTGAGCCTCAAAAACGGCTGAAATCTGTGGGTTCATGAATCCGCTTGTTTTAAATAATGTGTATAATCAAACCAAAATCTCGAATTGGCCCAATAAGGGCCTGGGCCTCTTTTCCAATATCGGTGAGCCGGTAATCGACCTTCGGAGCTACTTCGCCATAATTCCTACGCTCCACCAAGCCATTGTCTGCCAAACGCTTAAGCTCCTGAGCCAGCATTTTTTCGCTAATGTCCGGAATGGCCTTGTTCAAAGCCCCAAAACGCATGGGCGACGCATGCAAGGCATGTAAAATAAGAAAGGCCCATGTACCACCCCACATTTCGAGGGTGGTTCGGATGGGACAAGATGGACTAACCTTCATTTTTTTTGTTTTTGGGCCGCATTTCCGGCCCTCGCTGCAACTCCGGTGGCCAAGGGCTAGGGCATCCGGCCTTCCCGGGGGCTTGCTGCGCTCCGCCACGGGAAGGCACGGCTGCCCAAAGCCCTTGCCCATCCGGGGTTTTCGCACCGGTCCGGGCGGCAAAAATCACGAAGGAATTATTGGACATTCCTGTAGTTTTTTCTAAACAATTTCTATTGGCCTTATGGGTAAAGTTAAGCCAAAAAATTCATCAACCTACCCAATGTGTAAATTCAAGACTTGAGACCATAAGCAAGGCTTCTTTCGCTTTTTGGATTCCCGATTAGGCAATACTTTTTAGACAAATACGGCTTTGAACAAACTATCGGTCAATTCCAATATACCATAGTTTCAGTGTTACGTATTAAAAAGAGCAAAAAATAGGCCTGATAAAGAGCTGCGCATACATCAGCAAACCATCTCCCATTATCGGCCCATAAACCGTCTCTTTTTTCAGTCGGTTAAACCATCTAATAGGGCAAACGCAGTTTCTTTAGAATAAAATGCATGAGCCAGGCAGGTCCTATCAACAAAAACTGAATGTCTTTCAAAAAAGAAGGTTTCTTTCCTTCCACAGCATGGCCTGCAAATTGACCGGCCCAAGCCAGGAAAAAAACAAGCAAGGAAAAGGTCAAAAGATACGGCCTGCCGTAGCTCAGCAATTGTTGATTTCCCAATGCTACCAAACCTCCAAAAAGTAAAAAACCAAGGGCAAGCAAAGGAGAAAGCCAAGCGTAATACAACAACACCAATACCAATACCACATTGGCCCAGTGCAAGCCCTCAGGAAAAAACGAGGGCACCGGAATGCAAGCCACCAAACCAAAAATGGAGAAGAAAATTAAGGGAACACACCACCAATGCACCGATTTGTTGAATGGGTTCTGATGGCTCTCACCATAGGCCTGCAACAAGGATTCAAATCTTGGGTTTTTAGCACTTTGCATGTGGTTAAATTAAGAAAAAATCGTGGGTTCTGCCCTAACGCACTCCTTTGCGTATCTTAGCATCATGCATAGGCTTTTCCGCGCATTTTTAACCGGCGTGCTCTTCCTTTTTTGCCTTGGGAACACCCACGAACTAAAATCCCAAAACTATTCGGGTTTAGGCCTGCAGTTTATGATTCCCGACGGAAGGTTTAACTCTGCTACAGGCGACGGTTGGGGGATTGGTTTTTATGGCAACAACCGGTTTTTTGTCAACGATTGGCTCAATATCAATGGAGAAGGCAGTTTGTTTTTGCTTTTTGAGCAAGGAAATTTAGATGGTCAATTGATTGGCCTGAATGTGGGGCCGGAGTTCTTTTTAAAACCCGAAGGGGCCCTGTTTAGACCTTATGCAGGAAGTCAAATGGGTTTGGATTTATACACAGGAGCTGCTTTTTTTCAAGTGTCGCCGCAAGCGGGCGTTTTAATGGAGATTGGAGACATCACCAGCCTTGAATTTGGCCTCCGGTACCGCCTGATGTTTGGCGTGGTAGAAATGGGAGCCATGGAATTCCGCCTTGGGCTTACCATGAACTTGGATTATTTTTAGAAATGCAATCGAACTGGCAGTTTGTTGACCCACAAGAAGCCTCCTTGGCTTGGTTGCAGCAGCTTTGGAACGATCCGCTTACCCTACAATATACCGCAGATGGCATTTTATGGGGAGAACCATTGCTTAGACATGTGAGGCTAAACTCCTGGCATTTGGCTTGCCATTCAATGTTTGGACCGGTAGGCTTGGTAGCCTTTCATAGGTTCGAACCGAACCAAGAAAACGCAGATCTTCGTTTTCGTCTACATCCCAAGCAGCGCGGAAAGGGCCTGGCCTACGCTATGACCAATGCCTGGATGGCAGAGAGACCCAAACAAGTACAGGCACAAGTGCGGGCCGATCATTGGCGTTCCAAAAGGCTGCTCCGCCGCTTGGGCTTTTGTTTGAAAAAGGGCTTTGCTTGGGGTGGATATCCCTGGGAGTTATGGGAGTTAAACCCTTCGACTTAATGCCTTTAGGATACCGTAGGTACTGACTCAAAAATGGGTAAAAACAAAGTAATGTAGAGACGGAAGATATTCCGTCTTTACTTCATCATGGAGAGACGGGAGATATCCCGTCTTTACATCATCATTCATCATTCATCATTCATCATTAACCATTCATCATTCACCATTCACCATTCACCATTCACCATTCACCATTCACCATTCACCATTCA
>CAZJFM010000046.1:0-14363 GCA_964545365.1 uncultured Candidatus Competibacteraceae bacterium
ATTACGGAGGCTACAAAAACCCGTTTGGGTTCGGAGGCTTGTTGGCCTCCCCAACGGCTTGGCCAGTGGTTAAAGAACACATGAATGGTGTCTTGATCAAAAATTTTGGCTTCGACGTACAGAATATCCCGGGTACGAAGGCTTGGGTCTGCCGGATAATGGATTCTATGGTATTTGTGCCGAATGATTTGCACTTGATCGGCGCGGTAAATCATACACACGTCAATGCCTCTGCGGTCGGGTGAGTCTTCGTGAATGATTTGGTAGTCGACCCGTTCCAATCCGGTTTGATCGAGAAGCCTTTCCAAAACGAACTTGTTTTCGACTTCACAAAAGCCAAGCATGGCGGGTGCGTCCCAACCTCCCAAACCAATGATGGTTTTGCCCAGATTGGCAATTTTTTCGTTGAACCGCCAATCGCTCCAACCCTTCATTCCGGAAGGGGTGAATTCATCGTCTCGGGTTAAGCTATCGTCTTTGGTATCGAAGAGGTTTTCCAGGTTGTAAAAGCCAAGCCTAAGTGCACCTCTAGAGAGCCTTTCATGCGCTTGAAGCAAGCCTCTGCGGCTTTCGGGTGTGGATTCCAAAAATAGGCTGTCTTGTGCATGGGTTTGTAGGCACCAGCCGCTGAGCAATAAAAAGGCAAAGCCAAAAAGTCGTGACATACGAGGCAATTAAGAAGGGAAGTTACGGGCAAATTTAACAAAAGACCGAGGTCTGTAAGGCTTTGGTCTTTTTTGGTGTCGTATAACAGGTCAAAGGCCTGTGAGGACTTGCCAAAGGAGGGATTAAGAAATCCTTAAATCACTTATCGGAGTCTTGATTGGAGGACTTACGGCTTCCGGAATACAATTGAAAGCCTCTAAACCAAACGGGCAATGTGCCACTGACAAATTGGTGTTGGCTGCTGTGTTTAAAGCCGATACGTTTAAGGGCTTCTTTATGTGCACTTAGTACCCAAACCTCCCAATCGGCATAGTGGTTTTTAAGTTGTCTTCCCCAATCGCCGTATAATGCTTCTAAATCTTCAATATCGATTCGTTCGCCATAGGGTGGATTGGTAAGGATAGTTCCTGCGGGGCATTGTGCCGGCACCAAAAGTCGGGCATCGGCCTTAATCCATTCGATGTGGTGGTCCAAGCCTGCCTCTTGCGCATGGGCTTGTCCCAAACTGAGTGCGGTGCCGGAGATGTCGGAACCAATCACTCGGGTATCTAAGTCCTTTTCTTTGGCATGGGCCTTATGTTTTACATCGTCCCAGGCTTCTTTGGAAAAGTTGGGCCAATGAAAAACACAAAAGGGAGGGGCCAAGGCAGCAGAAGGGATGTTTTTAGCCGCACGAATGGCTTCGATGAGCAAGGTACCTCCTCCACAAAAGGGATCGAGCAAGGGCTTTTCGCCTGACCAAGCCAAAATTTTCACCAAAATGGCTGCCAATATTTCAGAGATTGGGGCTGGTCCACCGGCCTTTCGGTAGCCTCTTCTTTGTAAAGAAAAACCGGAAACATCGAGGGCAATGGTGTAAGCGCCTTGTTCGTCGATGCGCAAGTGGATTTTGAGGTGTGGTTGGGTCTTATCTACACTGGGTCGTTTCCCTGTTTTGTCTCGTAGTCTGTCTACCAGAGCGTCTTTCACTACAAGGGCCGGGTAAAGGTTTTGTTTGAACCAAGGAGAGTTGATATTGGCATCTACCGCAAAGCTTTGGTTGCTGAGCAACCAACGTTCCCAAGGAATGGCTGCTGCCTTTTTATACAAATCCTGAGGCTTTCTTAATCGACCTTCTGCCAATGGTACCAAAAACCTGACGGTCAAACGGCTTTCATAGAGCATGGTCAACAGGTCGCTGAAGCGTCCTTCGACTCTAAGGTGCCGGTGCCCTTCCAGAATGCTTTTTGCACCTAAGGATTTTAGCTCATCGGCAACCAAAGATTCGGTTCCTGCTAAGCAAGTGGCAATCCATTGTATGGATGCGTCCAACCCAAAAGGAGCTAAAGGCTCCAACTTGGGAATGGGAATGTGTTGATAGGCCATTAGAGGGCTTTAGGGTCTGTATCTGCTACGCGAAAGGTGTCTCGGATGGCGTCGAGGGCCTGATCGATTTGGGCTTTGTTAATTACCAAAGGTGGTGCAAGGCGAATGATGTGGCCATGAGTTGGTTTTGCCAAAAGGCCACGGTGTTTGAATCCGTAGCAAATTTGGGCGGCAGTAACTTGGGCCTTTTCTTCAATCACAATGGCATTTAGTAAACCTTTGCCTCGTATGATTCGGATGAGTGGGGAGTCAATCTTACGAAGCTCGCTTCGGAGGTAGCTTCCCAATTCTTCGGCGTTTTCTGCCAGTTTTTCTTCTTTTAATACTTGGAGAGAGGCCATAGCCACGGCACATCCCAAAGGGTTCCCACCAAAGGTAGAGCCATGTTCGCCGGGGCCAATGGTGAGCATAATTTCATCGTCGGCCAAAACCGCAGAAACGGGAAGCACACCTCCGGATAAGGCTTTTCCAAGGATAAGAATATCGGGTCTAACCTCTTCATGGTCGCAGGCCAAGCGTTTGCCGGTGCGTCCAAGGCCGGTTTGTACTTCGTCGGCCATCATGAGCACCCGGTGTTTGGTGCAGATTTCTCTAACTGCTTTTAGGTAACCTTCTTGAGGAACAACCACTCCGGCCTCCCCTTGAATGGGTTCAAACATAAAGCCGGCTATATCCGGAGCAGCCAAGGCTTTTTCCAACGCAGGGATATCGTCGTAGGGAATGATGTCAAAGCCGGGCATAAAGGGCCCAAAATCTTGAAAAGAACTGGGGTCAGTAGAGGAGGAAATGGCACTGGTGGTTCTGCCCCAAAAGTTTCCTTGTACAAATACAATGCGGGCTTTATTTTCGGGGATGCCCTTTACGCGGTAGCCCCAACGCCGAGCAAGTTTAACCGCGGTTTCTCCTGCTTCTACTCCTGTATTCATGGGCAATACCCGGTCGTAACCGAAAAAGGAGGTGATGTATTTTTCATAGGGGCCCAGCTGGTCATTGTAAAAGGCCCTAGAGGTTAAGGTTACGCGTTGGGCTTGTTGCACCAAGGCATCTATGATTTTGGGATGGCGATGCCCTTGGTTTACTGCGGAGTAGGCAGAAAGGAAGTCCATGTATTTAATACCCTCCGGATCTTCTACATACACTCCTTCGGCTTGTGAAATAACAACCTCTAAAGGAGCATAATTGATGGCTCCAAATTTTTTTTCAAGCGCAATGGCTTCTTTTGAACTTATTTTCATTCCTGTCTTTGGCTTTTCTCAGCAAAAAAGCTGAAAATTTTCCTGAATACTGAGGCAAACACCCCTCAATAAGGCAGTCAAAGGTAAGCAATGCGCTTTGGAATGTAAAGGGAAAAGATTCAGAGGGAGCTTACTTAAAAATGCGTATGAAATGACTCAACCAATGGTCCCTTCCGGAAGGGTAATACCTCTTTTGTTTGATTAGGTATTTGATGCGACGTTCAGAAACGCGCCCGTCATCTGTTTCACGATCGAAACCACAAGAATGACAATTCGTTGCACCGGTTTTGAATCCTGTGAAACAGATGGGACATGTATATTTTGGATGATGGGTCATTATAGTTTTAAATCTATTTGGTGTGATTATTAATCTGAAAGTACAAAATGAAGTGGAATTTTGCAAGGAGCTCCTTTTTTTCCAAAACTTGGAAAGGGTTTATATCTATTAAGCTGATTGTATACGGATCTATACTAAGGCTTTATGATTTTTCTTTTCAAACAGCAAGTTGAAGTTTTGTTGTTTTTCATTGAATAATATGTTTATAATCAGTCTTTTAAATATTTTTATAACGAAGTTCGTGGTTTTGGGTGTCAGGATTCGGGCTTTTTGGAGTAAAAACTATTTTTTAGGGTAGGTGATAAAGGGGGATTAGCCTGTATTTGCTGTTTCTGGACACCTTTAGCCGGTCCAGGCTTTCGATTTCCTGAAATTACCCCTTAGAATAGCCTGGGCTTATATAGATTTGCAAGGTGAAAAAAGGAACAGAAGTAGAGCTAAGCATAGAAGCCTTAGCCGCTGAAGGGAAAGCCCTTGCCAAAGTGGATGGGAAAGTGATTTTTGTGCCCTTTGCTATGCCGGGCGATCGGGTGAAGGCTCGAATATTGCGTTCAAAGAAACAGTTTGCCGAGGCGCAGCTCTTAGAAATTATTGAGCCTTCTGCGGATCGAATAGAGGCAAAGTGCCGCCATTTTGGTCATTGCGGTGGTTGCAAATGGCAGCATGTGCCCTATACCATTCAGTTGGAGGCTAAGCAAGCCCATGTTCAAGACCAATTAGAGCGCATCGGCGGGTTGCATCTTCCTGAACCCTTGCCTGTTTGTGGGGCTCCTTCCCAATGGTTCTACAGAAACAAGCTCGATTTTTCTTTTTCCCAATTTCGTTGGCTTACTTCGGAAGAAATTGCCTCGGGGCAAGAGTTCGAAACGAGAAATGCTTGTGGCTTTCACGTTCCTGGGCGCTTTGATAAGGTGTTGGAATTGCAGGAGTGCTTTTTGATGGATCCTAAAGCTGATGTTTACCGAAATGGTATTGCGTCTTTAGCCCGGGCCAAAGGATTGGATTTTTATCATCCATACCAACATACAGGCCTCATGCGCAATTTAGTTTTGCGCAACAACCGAAGCGGAGACTGGATGGTTTGGGTGGTTTTTAGCGATCAAGATCATGCCGCAAGCTTAGATTTGATGGCAGAAATTAACCAAGCATTCCCCGAAATTCATAGCTTACTCTACAGCTTTAACCCCAAAAAGAACGACGCTCTGCACGATTTGGAAGTAAAGACCTTTGCAGGAGCCTCTTTTTTGACCGAAACTCTAGGAGAAACTCGATTCAAAATTGCACCTCAGTCTTTTTTTCAAACCAATCCCGAGCAAACCTTAGTGCTTTACAACCGGGTAAAAGAACTGGCCGACTTGAAAGGCAATGAAATTGTATACGATTTGTATTGTGGAACCGGAACCATTGGCTGCTTTGTGGCCGACCAAGCAAAATTTGTTTTAGGCTTAGAATATGTGCCCGAGGCAGTCGAGAACGCCTTTGAAAATGCAAGCCTTAATGGATTTGCCAACATGCATTTTTTGGCGGGGGATCTAAAGGACATGTTGACAAACGATTTGTCAGACACCTATGGAAAACCGGATGTAGTTATTACCGACCCTCCCCGTTCAGGCATGCACCCAGCGGTAATTGCACAATTACTAAAACTTGCTCCCAAGCGTATCGTTTATGTGAGCTGCAACCCGGCAACCCAAGCCAGAGATTTAGCTTTATTGGCTGAAAAATATCGGGTTAGCGCTTGGCAAACCGTAGATTTGTTTCCGCATACCCACCACGTTGAAAATATAGCTGTATTGGAATGGATGTAAATGATTTGCAAGTAAAAATAGAAGCGGCTTGGGATAATCGCGAGCTGCTGCACCAAAAGGCTTACTTAAACGCAGTGCGCGAAGTGGTCCAAGCCTTGGATGAAGGCAAGCTAAGGGTGGCAAGTCCGGACGCTGCGGGTTGGACCGTGCACTCTTGGATTAAAAAGGCCGTTATCCTCTTTTTCCCTACCCAAAGCATGGAGCTAAGCCATGCAGGCGATTTGGAGTTTTATGATAAAATGCCACTTAAGAAAAACTATCCGGCCCTTGGAGTACGGGTGGTGCCCCATGCCGTGGCACGGTATGGAGCCTTTTTGGATAAAGGCGTAATTCTGATGCCTTCTTATGTAAATATAGGAGCCTATGTGGGCGCCAATACTATGGTCGATACCTGGGCCACCGTAGGAAGTTGTGCACAAATTGGAAGCGATGTGCATCTCTCAGGAGGTGTTGGTATCGGCGGTGTTTTGGAACCGGTACAAGCGGCTCCGGTAATTGTGGAGGATGGAGTGTTTATCGGTTCCAGATGCATTGTGGTAGAGGGAGTGCACATTGGAAAGGAAGCCGTGCTTGGCGCCAATGTTGTTTTAACGGCTTCTACTCCAATATTGGATGTTACGGGCACGGAACCCATAGAGTATAAGGGCAAAGTGCCTCCACGCTCCGTAGTTATTCCCGGCACAAGACAAAAGGATTTTCCGGCCGGAAGTTTTGGCGTGCCCTGTGCTCTTATCATTGGCAAACGAAAGGAGAGTACCGACCTCAAAACCTCGCTTAATGAGGCACTCCGAACGCACCAAGTGGCTGTATAATGAGTGTATCGCAAAATATTGACGTCAGACCCCGCATTTACCTAATGGGCTTTATGGGAAGCGGCAAAAGCTCGGAAGGTAAAAAAATGGCCCGCCGACTAGGCTATCAGTTTGTTGAAACCGACCGTTTGATCGAAGAACGATTGGCAAAGACGGTTCCTCAAATTTTTGAAACTCTGGGGGAATCCGAATTTAGAAAGCTGGAGCTTCAAGTGCTCAAAGAGTCTCAAATTTTTACCCGCACCGTTATTGCTCTGGGTGGAGGAACGCCCTGCTCAGAGGAAGCTTGGAAATACTTGGGGAGCCCTGCCTTTACTTTATGGCTAAAAGTGCCGCCGGGGCATTTGATTCAAAGGCTTCGTCAAAAACCCGCAAACCGACCTTTGGTTCAACAGCTTTCCGATGAGGAACTTATGGAATTGTACCATCGACGAGAACCTTTTTACCGCCGAGCTCAGCAGTGGTTTATCGGTTAGTTTTTGAGGGAGAAATCATGACCAATTTGCCAAGCAAAGAAAAGACTCCAGACCTCAGAAAGGCCCGGCTGATCATTTCCCAATGACCAGCGGTTGCGTATTTCTATACGCCACATCTGTTGCTTATTGCTTAGAAAATCAAGTCCTGCAGAAAAACCAAGCACATGGAAAGCTTCGTTGGAAGCACGAACCACTACATGGTTTTCGTCCAAAAACCACTCCCCGCGTAAGTGACTTCGCCATTTGGGATGCCAATGCATTTGCCATATAGCAACCGCTCCTCCCCACACCTGCCATGTGGAGTTCTGCGGCGCGGCCTGCTGCATGCCTACATCCAAGCCCATCCAAAAGTGCTGGTTTTTAGCTAAAGGCCCCGTGAGGTAAAGATTTTGAAATACACGCCACCTCCGACTACTGTCGGGGTCCTCTGTACCTGCCAACCAAGCCGCGTGAAACGCCAACTCGTTGGTCAATGAAAGGTCCATGTGTGCACCAAAAGCGGCTAAGCTATTGCTTTCAACAGGGACAATGCGTTGCCAACCGGTAGCGGCCACCATTCCTAAACTCAAGCTTGGGCTCGCTTTATAGCTGACTAAGCCTCCCGTTAAGAAATAGGGAGACATCTCAGCAACCAAAGACCGGCTCAGGCTGGGGTTTTCTTTTGATCTGGCCGATTCAAATCCTACCGTAGAAGGCATAAGTCCCCCGCTAATACTCCACCTTTGGTCTTTCCCAAAGGCATAGCTAATTTGGGCTTGCTCAATCCACCTAAGCCCAAGCGGTTCCGCCGCATAATTGTCGGTAGGGTAGGTGCCTACGTGCACACTGAGGTCAATCGAAAGTCCGGATTTAACGTAGGACATTTTTGCCGCCCACTGATTGAACTGAGGAATTCCTTGCCGGTTGTGGTTAAAGGCATAAGGGCTTCGCTCAAAATGATCGGGTTGAGGAAAATCCCAGGCGCTGTAAACGTCGGCATAAAATCCAAACCGCCAAGTTGAGCTACTATCGTTTTGAGCGACTAAGCCCCCAGCGATACCCGAAAAACCAAGCCAAAGAAAGAGTATAAACCAAAAGTTCATGAGCGAAAAATACCACCTGTCCGGCTTTATCCCAACCAAACTCCTAAATTGCAGAAGAGGTCAACGCGAACCAAATGGCCTCAGTTTTGTAACTATGCTATGACTACACAAGCCGTTTTACCTGCACCGGGAGCGCTTCCCCTTCTTGGCCATATGCCCGTTTTTGCAGGAAATCCTCTACGTTTTTTTCGTAAAAACGAAAAGCTGAGTGTGCCTGCCTACCGCTTGGTTTCTCCTGTACGCCCCATCGTGGTGGTGAATCACCCGCAATTGGTCGGTGAGGTTTTGCAAGAACAGCACCGAAAGTTCGAAAAGAGTTTTGGCTATGATGCGCTAAAACCTTTGTTGGGCAATGGCTTGCTAACTTCGGACGGAGCGTATTGGCTTAGACACAGACGGCAAGTACAGCCCGCATTTCATAAACAAAAGCTAGAGGCCTTGGGACAGGCGATGATTGAAACCATTGATCGGGAATTGGAAACTTGGCCCAAAGAAATTCCCGACTTGTACTTCTTGATGAATCGCTTGGCTTTAAAAATTGTATCCGTAGCCTTGTTTGGTTCCGACGTTACCGAACGCCAGGTAACCGAAATAAATGAGGCCCTTGGCATTGCTGTGGAACGTGGGGCCGACCGAATTCGCAAGCCTTGGATGGCTCCTCGCTGGATGCCCACCCGTGGGAACTTAAAAGAGCAAAAGGCACTTGATACCCTATTCGCCAATATAAACGCTTTAATCCGTCAAAGGCAACAATCCGGCGAACGACGCGATGATTTGCTCGACATGCTTTTGTATGCCGGAGGAGAGGCTTCCGAAAGCAGCGGATGGACCGATGAAGAAATCCGAGAAGAGGTAATGACCATTTTTATTGCAGGGCATGAAACCACCGCAAACACCTTGAGTTTCGCCCTTGCAGAATTGGCCAAACAACCGGAATGGGTCAACCGATTGGCGGAAGAAGCCCAAGTTTGGGAGCAGGCAGAATCTCCCATGCAACGTTTTAGGCAATTGGAAGCGGCAGGCCAAGTTATTGATGAGTCCCTGCGCTTGTATCCCCCCGCCTGGGTTTTGGGCAGGGCCGCTCAGCAGGACGTTCATACCGAATTAGCTACCATTCCCAAAGGCTATACCGTTGTGCTGCCCATTGTAGCTTTGCAACGAAGCGCTAAATATTGGAAGAACCCTTTGGACTTTGATCCGCAACGCTTCGCTGCCGGAAATGCTATTGAAAAATGGGCCTATTTGCCTTTTGGCGGTGGTCCTCGCCTATGCATTGGCCAACAGTTTGCCCTAATGGAGGCCCGCTTTGCCCTAAGCAAAATGTTGCAAGGCAAAAGGTTAAGCATTCATCTGCCTAAAGGGTTTCACATGCAACCACTAATTTCCCTACGTCCCGGAGGGGAACTTTCCGGCCAATGGAAGGGCTGAAGTTGGACACGTTCTTTTTAAAAAAAAATCCCCTGTTCAGGGTATGGAACATTGGCTAGGAATTGTTTTTCTTTGACCTTCATGTTTAGAATCGTTCTAAACAATTTATTTTTGTCCTATGGAATCTGCAATACAAAGCTTAGCGGCCCGCTGGAATGAGCTGTTGGCCGAACAACCCGAACTACGTATCCGCAATGCAGCCCAATTGCTTGGGGTGTCTGAAGCCGATCTACTGGCTACCCGATTGGGAAAGGACGTTCGCCTGCTTGAGGGCGACTGGAAAGCATTTTTAAAAGAAGTTCAACGTCTGGGTAGGGTTATGGCTTTAACCCGCAACGACTACGTAGTGCATGAGCGCAAAGGCGTGTACAATAATGTTTCTTTCGAAGGACATGTAGGTTTGGTGTTGGATCCCGATATTGACTTACGTCTTTTTATGAGCCAATGGCATGTGGCCTTTTATGTGCAAGAGCCTGGACGTGGAAATGCCATGCGTCGTTCTTTTCAGTTTTTCGATAAAACTGGAACCGCCATTCATAAAATATACTTGTTGGAAGAAGAGCAAGCGGCAGAAGCAGAAAAGCTATGCACCGAATTTCTGGCTCCAAATCAAACCGCTCCTTCTTTTGAGCCTGCCAAAAGCGTAGAGCGGCCCGAGCCAAAAGTACTGGATGCGGAAGCCAAGCAAAGTTTTGGTGAGGCTTGGAAAGCGCTTCAAGATACCCATGACTTTTATGGTTTAATCCGCAAATTTGGTTTGGATCGTATCAGCGCCCTCGAAATGGCACCCGAAGGCTTTGCCGAAAAACTTCCGGCCAACATTTCCGAACCCTTGTTGAAAAAAGTGGCCGAGGCCGAAGTGCCCATTATGGTCTTTGTTGGCAACCCCGGTTGCATTCAAATCCATACCGGTCCGGTAAAAAAAGTGATGCCTCACGGCCCCTGGTACAACGTAATGGATCCGGCCTTTAACCTGCATATTAATCAGGAAGCTGCAGTAGAAGCTTGGTTGGTGCGTAAACCTACCGCCGACGGTATTGTTACTTCCGTAGAAGTATTTGCCCAAGACGGAACCCTTATGGTTCAGTTCTTTGGAAAAAGAAAACCCGGTATTCCCGAAGACAAACATTGGACGGTTTTGGCCGATAGCCTACCTTCCCTTTCCTAAAACCTATGGCAACCAAACTCCTTATAGCCGATTCCCATTACTTGGTACGTCAAGGCTTGCATGCCATTTTTGATGCCCATCAAGGCTACGAAGTAGTGGGAGAAACCGAGCATTTGGAGCGCTTGGTAGACTTAATAGGGGATAAACAACCCGACGTGGTTATCATCGGCTTGAACATTCAAGGTATTTCTGCCGTGGAGGTAATTCAAGAAATCCGAAATCAATTTCCCGACAAACGGATTTTGGTGCTCGATACCAACGAAGATACTTCCGAAATTATACAGATTCTAAGACTGGGCGTGCACTCCTATATCCTAAAACAGTGCGACCACCAAGAAATCTTAGATGCCGTACAAACCATTATGGCCGGCAAGAATTTCTTTTGCTCCAATGTGATTAAACTCAATAAAAATCAGTTCCGGAGAGACGAATCCGGTGCAGAGTCTGCAACCATACGGCTTTCGGAAAGGGAGCTGCAGATTTTGGAGTTGATTTCCCAAGGCTTAACCAACAAAGAAATTGCCGACCGAACCTTTATCTCTACCCACACCGTGGCTTCGCACCGCAAAAACTTAATGAAGAAGTTTGGGGCAAAAAACAACGTGGACTTGGTCATTAGTGCCATTAAGGAAAATTTCATCGCTTTTTAAAGGCCGTCTTTGGCTTGCTTGGCTGTTGTGGCCAAAGCCCTTCGTGAGCGGAATACTTAGAAAATGGCCCCCCGGCGGGGCGGAGGAGCGGCAAAGCCAAAGGCCGCAGCGCCTGCTTGAGGAGGCTTACCCAATGCTTTGGGGAAGACCCCGCAAAGCTTGAGACTGCCGACGCGCTGCTATTCTGGCGGCGACTTTGCGTTACAGCCAAATCTTAAGGTTCTCATTTACCAACAGTAAACTCCGGCCTGCCCTGACCGCAGCGTCAGGTGCCTTTCGATTTGTCCGTGCCTTAATTCGCCTTGAAAACACAACGCGTCAACAGTCTCAAATTGGCGATGCGTGGCTTTGGCAAAGCCGTACCGCAGCACAGTGCCGGATAGTGTAGTAGAACTCCTAGAGTAGAGGGCCCATATCCCCATGGTTTACTTCCTGGCCCATCTGGCCCAAAGTCCAAAGCCTACAATAAGGTAACCAAGCCAAATCAAAAATTCCAATAAATCGGGGTTGCCGTTGTAGCCGAAAATGGCTTTTAATACGCCGCCAAACCAGCCTTTTTCGTGCAGGGCAGGGTAGCTGCTGTCGGCGCCGACGGGCGGGTTTATGTTCCAAATTTCCGCTTGCAGAGCCGGCAGCCAACCCGCTTCAATAAGTTCGTGCGTGCCATAAGCGGCCATGCCCGCTGCCATAAAGAGCAGCAAGGCGGTGGTGGTGCCAAAAAAGGCCTTGTAATTGAGTTTTATGAGGCCTCTAAACAAGGCCCAGCTCAGCCCAAAGGCGGTACCCAGACCCAATAGCCCACCGCCTAAGCCGGCCAAAAACTCCGTTTCGCCTTCTTTGGGCAACAAAAACAACACCGTTTCGGCGCCTTCTCTGAAAATGGAGAAAAAAACCAACAAGGCTAAGCCCCAGCCTCGGTTTTGATCGGCCAATCGCGCAGTTTCATCCTTCATGGCCGATACATTTACCTGAAAACGAATGAGCCATAGAATCATGCCTCCAAGCAAAATGGCAGTAATCCACATGGTAATCCCTTCGAATATTTTTCCGGTTTGGCCTTCGAGCGAGCTATGAAAACCATACAAAACCAAGGCCAAGAGCAGGCTGAGTCCCACCGCCAAGCCGGCGCCCAAAAACACGCTTTTGCGGAATTGGCTGCGGCCGGTTTTGCTCAAAAAGCCCAGAATGATGAACAGCACCAAAAAGGCTTCAAAACCTTCGCGCAGTAGAACAATAAAATGCTTGGAAAACAAGCCGGCGTCCAGCAATATCATAGGTTTAATTTTTGGTATACCATTGGTTGTCAAAGGCGGGTGTCTCAGGACGTTTTATACGCACCCAAGAATAACCGCAGGTAACGTGGCAACCGTTGCAGGAAGAAACCAAGGCGTCGTAGCTTTGTTCAAAGGCTTGCTTGTCGCCGCTGTCCACCGCCTCTTCCAGCTTTTCTAAAGGCTCCAGCCCCCAAATTTTTATTTGCTCGCTTATGGATTGCCCGTTTTCGGTCAGCTCCTGCTCGGCCACCTCTTCCATGGCTTCTTCCAACTCATGGGCATAGAAATCGCTGAGTTCGGTGTTTCCCGCAATTCCACTAAACCAAAGTTTGTTGGCATACAGTTGAAAGCGGCCCATGGCCACCGCCAATTCGTAATGTTCTTCGCCTTCCTCATGGTCTTCGGTTTCCTCCTTTAGCAGGCGTTCCATTTTTTGTTCGCTGGCTTTTAGGCTGTATTGCAAATCGCTTACCGTCCACAACAAATAAAGACTCAAGGCGCCCAAAAGGCCAACCCACAAATAAATTAACTTTTGTTTCATGAGGCAAAAAATAAAGGCACAGCTAAAGTACAATACACGCGGCTAAAAGGTTCATGTCTGTTGCAAAATCCCCTGTTTAGGGCCTGTGTCAAATTGCGGGGATTCATGTATTTTTACCCAAAATTAGGCCTTCATGGGAAGAATGTTCGAAAAGCGTAAGCACAAAATTTTTGCGCGTAACGCCAAGGTATCCAAGATGTTTACCAAGTATGGGAAAGAGATTTCGATCGCTGTAAAAGCCGGAGGACCTGACCCGGACAACAATACTCGGCTGAGGTCCATCATCCAAAACGCCAAAAGCGATAACATGCCCAAGGACCGCATTGAGGCGGCCATTCAGCGAGCTTCCAGCAAACAAGATGCCGATTTTCAGGAGATTTCCTACGACGGCTACGGACCCCACGGCGTGGCTATTGTGGTCGAAACGGCCACCGACAACCCCACCCGCACCGTAGCCAACGTTCGCATGTATTTTAACCGATCCGGCGGAAGCATGGGAACCTCCGGTAGCCTGGACTTTATGTTTCAGCGCAAAGGCGTGTTCAAAATCAAGGCCGAAGGACAAGACCTGGAGGCCCTGGAATTGGAACTCATTGACCACGGCGCCGAAGACATTGGCGAAGACGAAGGGGTAATTTACGTGTATACCGAATTCGAAGACTTTGGACGCATGCAACAAGCCCTTGAAACCATGAGCGTTGAGGTCCTTAACTCCAGCTTAGAGCGCATCCCAACCACCACCAGCGAGCTAAACGACGAGCAGCAAGAAGACATCGTAAAGCTAATTGAGCGCTTTGAGGACGACGACGACGTAACCGCCGTCTTTCATAACATGGCTTAAGGGGCCCTTCTTTCTAGGGGTTTTGCGCTTCGGTCCGGCCTCCTTCCTGCTCCGGTGCCGCCCTGCGGCTTCGGCAATACAGCTCCGGGGAGTTCCGCCAAGCTACACTCCCGATGCTGTTGCCTCAGGCGCCGCCCGGCATCCGGGGCATTCCCTTCGGCCTTGGGGGCGCAAATAAGAAGGTTCTCTGACCTGTACATCGGCAGATTTCAATCCGCCCTCGGGGATCAATGCTCCTCTTTAAAATACAATTTGTAATAATGCTTGCCGGTTTCCTCGTCGTATCCCCGCTCAATCATGTCCCGATTGCCATGCACATACACATGAAAATTCTTATCCAACTTAAGTACCGAGCGCACAAATTTTGAATGTTCTTTTTGCACCGCCTCCGGGGCCAAATTCAATTGGTCTGGAATGGAAAGGCCTTTGGCTTCTGCATAGCCTTCGCGGTAAGCATCAAAATCCTGAATCAATTGGTCGGATTGCAGCACCTCTTTTCCAAAATCCTCTATGGCAAAAGCTTCTCTGTTTTTCAAAAAGTTTGAGGAGCGGTCCAAAAAGTCCAATTGCTCCTCGCGTTCGTGTTCGTTTTCAATGGACAACACATCTTCCGAAAAGCCTTTAATGAGCTCCATCACTTTTTTGGTGGCTTGCACCGGATTGGAAGTGGGGTTCAGACC
>CAZJFM010000046.1:14463-20972 GCA_964545365.1 uncultured Candidatus Competibacteraceae bacterium
TGCTCCAAAAGTGCCGGGATCTCCTGTTCGTTGCTATTGGGGTAATACCAGTGTTGCGCCGGAATATCTTTTAATAAATACTGTTTGAAATCGCGGTTTTCATCTCCCTCGGGAAGAGGGCTTAACGCTTCAGAAAATTCCGGTTCTCTTTCTTCATCAGCGCCGGGGAGCTGATGTATGGATAGGGCGCGTATTCTTGCCAGGTCAAACCAACTCATAATAATCCTTTGCAGCAAAGAACGGAATTAATGTTCAGTTCATAGCCCCCTTTTTTTGATGTAAGAAAACAATCGATTTTACTTTGTTTATTGATTGAGGCCTGCGTGCTCGGAAACTGCAATCAAGTGGTTTTTTCTCTGCAATAGCTGAGTCACAATGCTTGTTGGGTGCAGGTTTTCTGCATCCCGGTATATGCTCTATAAGCAAAATATCCGTCAATGTAGGAAGCCTGCGGGTTAAAAGGCAGGCCCAACCAAACATCACACTTTTTAGCGGAAGGGGTATTGTTTGGCGGAACTGTGTTAGGCTAAGATTAAATGTCAGGATTTGCTAAACTTTTGGATTCAATTGTCCTTTGGGGGCATACCTTCCTTATTTGCATTTACTAACTTAGGGTCAACCAAGCCCCTAAACTAAATGAAACGCCTCTTAGGTTTTATACTTCTGTTTGCCTCGCCTTCCCTTTCCTATGCGCAAAGCCCGGAAATGGTGGCGTTTTTCGAGAAGGCTGACTATTCAAGTATCGTTGACTTTTGCCAATCCAACAGCTTGTCATCCTCCAAAGATTTGGTGATGGCCGGTTATGCCCATTATGTGCTGAACATGGAGCAAAAAGGCTTGGATTATTTGGATTTGGCAAGAGTTAAAGGATACAAGGGCGATGACCTGCATTTATATCGTGGGTTATGCCTGCGCTATTTGAACCGCTTTGACGAGGCTGAGCTGGCCCTAAATACCTTTTTGACCAAAGAACCCGGGCATGTGGTAGCTCAGTATGAGTTGGGTATGATCGCTTATTTTCGCCAAGATTTACCCAAAGCCGCTTCTATTTTTAAGGAGTTGGCCTCCATGTCACCGCCTCATCCCGGCGCCTTATACATGCGTGGTCATGTAGCCCATGTCCGTGGAAATTTTGAAGAAGCGCTGGTGCTGTTGTATGCCGCAGCCAAGGTATTGCCCGAAGCGCATCCCTTTCATGCCCGTGCTTGGTTGGATGTAGGCAGCATTGAATTGGGACTTATGCAGCGCCCCGAAAAAGCTGCCGATGCTTTTGAAAAGGCCATTCCGGCCATTTCTGATATTCAGCAGGTACACAAGGCTTTGCGGGCCAATTACGGAGCGGACCGCGACCATAGAGGCGCCGATTTCTTTCGCCAATTGCAGGAACTAAAAGCCGAAAACCGTGTGCAAAGCGAATGGTTTGACAAGGAGTACCTGGAAATTGCTCGGTTTAATGACTTTCCGGAGTCCGGTATGAGCATTTTGGTGCATCAGTATTGGAAAACCCCGGTAGATTTAACCGATAAATGGTTCCGCGTGGAAGTGGTGCGTCCCGAATCCGGTGAGTTGCTTCGGGTGTTTAGCATAGAAAAGAACATGGCCTTGTTTGATTCCAGTCCGGACTATTTGATTTTGGAACGGCCTTTGGAAGGCGGAGCTATTCCCTACGGCCGCGGTTGGAAAGCCAAGGATTTAAGCATGTTTGAACTGCGTCAAGCCATTGCAGATATTTGGAGCGGCCGTCTTGGAGTTACTACGGTAGCCGGCGCCCGCAACCTCAAAGCGCATAATCCGATGGATTCGGTGGGGCCTTGAGCTACGCCTAAAGCCTTTGGCTTGGATGAACGGATTAGCGGTTTTTGGGGTATCGTATTAAGTTGTTGTATTTCGCCCCTTGAGGGGTAGGGGTGTGCAGCTGAAAGAAGTTGGAGACCGTTGATGCCTTGTGGCTTTAAGCCGATGCCCCGACGCTTCGGTCAGGGCAAATGTACTTTTGATTTGGACGCAACGCATGATTCTAGCTGAAATACCAAGGCGTCTATGGCCTCCCTCATTTAACCACAGAACCGTCAGTTTCTTATACCTGTTGTCCGTTGTTTGACTATTTTCACCTCTGTAAGATAAACTTCATCCCATTTGATTGTTGGCCTTCCGAGTAAACTACTGCAGTATAGTTCCCGTTCTGCAAGTCTGAAATATCAAACTGAGATTCACTGCCATTAAGGTCAAATGTCTTGGCAACTTGGCCGTTCATACTAATAATTTGCAGTTGTCCTACACCACCAACAAATTCAAGATGGATGGTTCCATTTGAAGGATTTGGAAAAAGCTTTTTGATTGCTGGTCGGGCCTTTCGTTTTCTGCGGTAGTAGAATAATAGGGCTCCTGTGGCAATTAGCATTGCTGTTGCCGTTCCGCCATAAAGAAGGTACTCTTTTTGTTTTTCCTTTTTTTCAATAAAGGCAACAACTTCCGAGGGTAAATTTAATGTTGCTGGATTTGTCACTAGAAAAACTTGGTCAATGTCAAAGGATAATTCAATTTGTCTTGTGCTGTCTGCTGAAGAAAAATTTGGAGAACTATACACAAGATTATAAAAAGCTTGTACTTGTTTGCTTATGGCTGCATAAACAGTATCTAGAGAGGATGATGATCGCGTAAAGTAAAATTGTCCTTTGGTAGATTCAGCAATTAAGTTCAGTGTGTCTTTGTTGACATTGCCAAGGCCGATAATGTAAATTGGTATATCTTCCACAATTGCTTTGTCGACTACATCGTTCCATTTTGATATTGACGAATTGTCTTGTCCATCCGTAAGTACTACAAGCACTTTTACGCCATCGGAATGTTTAATTTCGTCAATGCCTGTATTCATAGCGTCATACAATGCAGTAGAAAAGTCGGCTTGCATTGAATCAACTATAGCATTTATCTCTCCTATGTTTTGGCTAAGGGGGAGTTTTCTATCAACAGTTGCCGAAAATCCAATGACACTAATAAAATCTTTTGTTGAGTCAAAGCTTGTTACAAAGGTTTTAACGGCTTTCTTAGCATTATCAATTGGTGAAGTATAGCCTTCAGGAAGAACAAGGTCATAGTTTTCGTCGAATGAAAAAAGCGGATTTCCATCTTCATCAAAAAGTTGATATATATCTTCCATCATTGAACCTGAATGGTCAATTACAATTCCCAGGTTGATGGGCTTATTTTTAGAAATTTGTTCCACAGAAATCACATCACAATTTTGCGAGTTTTCTGTCACTTTCATTTTTTCCTTCGTTAGATTCCAAACAGGCTCACCCCTTCTCGTTTCGGCCTTAAACACCACCGAAACATTTGGGAAAGAATCAGGGTATATATTTAAAATAGTCAAGTCCGCCGTATCTGTGGTTGAAAGATTGCCTTTCACTTGCTCCGTTTGACCATAAGCCATAAGTGAAAATATTGTTGCAATACATACAGTAATTGGTTTTTTCATTGGGCAGTAATTAGTCAAAATTGATGTTGCTTTTTTCATTATCCGTGATATTCAATGCTAGGTGGGTTTTTCGTGGATCTGGCGGATTGAAAGTAAAGAAAATAGTTGAGAAATAGTAGTATACTCATTGAAGTGATGCGCCTACAATCCGGCGAGCTCCTCCGTGTATTTAGCATAGAAAAGAACATGGCCTTGTTTGATCCAGAGACGGATAGCATATACTTCCTAGGAAGGGGGTGGTTGCCAAATGGCGAGGAAAAATCTTTTGGAGGCAGCGCATAGGCGTAATGGAAGCATTTGGATTTGGTTTTTTGGTTTTGGCATACCACTACAAAGGGCCCAATGAGGGTTTCATTATAGACCTTGGAGGCCAAACCATACCTTATTTGTTGCCGGCCGGCATTCTATCCTTCCACATACTTCAAAAGTTCTCTAACCAGCCTGAACACGGTGGTTGATGATTCTTCTACAGCCGGATTGGTATGGTCAAAGTGATTGTAATTTCTCTCCGCTCTTTCTATGGCAAGTTCTGCTCTTTTTCTGCTGGTTTTGTCGTCTATTCCGTCAAGTATTTCAAAAAAATCTGCTTCTATTGATTTGGTGCCCTTGCCATCATAAATTACTTTGAATGGCTTAAGGTGTTCGTTTATTTTATCGTTATAGCTGTCTCGGTGCATTCCACCCCCTTGATGGTCGTTAAAGTGCAATATCAGCCAATATTCGAACGATTGATTTGAATATGCTACTCCAAAATGGTTGGCCTCCGCTATTTGTATTGCGGCATTGAAATCGTTGTCGTTAAAATCGTCTTTGTCAAATACACACCAAACTTGGTCGTAGTTTCCCTCTTGGGCTAAGGCATGGGCTCTATTTACTAAAGAAACGGTATTAAATCCTTCACCAAGGGCCTTTACTTTTGCAGAAGTAATCCTGAATTGATTGAAATAGGAGGGCTCGGTATTTTTGCCTTCACAAACAATAAGAATGAAGGGTTTTTCTGTTAACTCTGGAATTGGTCTTTCTAGGCTCGGTTCTTTTCTTCGCTGAGCCCTTAACTGTTCAAGATGCTTTTTTTTGCTGCTTTTTGTTCAGCTTTTTTGTCCTTCATTTTCATTTTCCGTCAAGAGAAAATTTAAGTGATCAAAAAAGCCAAGGAATGGAACTGCACCATATTTTCCCCGGATATAGTTATCTTCAAAGGGCTCTGTTTTTCTTACTTCATCGGATTTAAAGTCAGCCAAAGAATAGAGTTTTGCTTCTCCGTATTTATTTTTGTTTGTAAACCAAATTTGGTCTCTTCTGAAAAGCCCTGAACTTAATAAGTTTGTGTCGTGTGTATTGAAAATCAACTGGGCATTTTTCTTATTAAACTCTTTAGAGTTAAAAAGCAAGGCGATTTTATAAACCAAATTGGGATGAAGTTTAGCGTCTAATTCATCTACAACCAATGTGTACCCATTTTCAATTACATCAAGAATGGGTCCGGTTAACGCAAAGAATTTTCTAGTTCCGGATGATTCATCATCTTCCAAAGAAAAACTAGTGTTTCCTACTGCTTTTAAGTGCTCATTGTATTTTTTATGCTTTGTCAATACATCATACACATACTCTTGCTTTTCTTCTCGAACTTCTTTAATGATTTTATCTCTAATTTCTTTGGGCATCCCTTTTGGAAGACTATTGATGTCGAGTTTTTGCAATTCGATATCTTGAATTCCTAAATCAGCAGCTTTTAATAATTCTAAAATTTTGATTTTTTGTTTGGGATTTTCTGTTTTCCAGATTGTAAAGCCTTGGTAGCTAAATTCGTTTAACCCTGATAACGTTTTAAGTTTTTTAAACCAATCCAACACATGGATTGCTGCCTTTTCATTGAATTGAGCCGCTGTTGAAATCAATAAGGCATTGTCTCGAACAAGTCCTTCTTTAACCACTGTATTTCCTTTGGAGAAACTGCGTTTGTGCGTATGGAAGGTGCTCCCTTCTCTGTAAAAGAGTTCAACTTCTTTTGTTTTTGGTTTATGAAAAAGCCATTCAGATACAACTCTTTCTGTTGTCGCTTCAAAGCCATAGCGATAAAGCACCTTGTTGTGAACAAAAATGATTTCAAATTCAGAGGGTTCGTTTTCTGTTTGCGTGCTAAGTTTAAATGGCTCAACTTCAATAGTGTCTCCTTTTTGACTTTCCTTTGAGCTATTGATTACGAAATATCGCATAAATGCAAAAGCATCAAGCAGCTTGCTTTTACCGCTTGCATTTGCGCCATAGATAGCCGCACTTTTGAGGAGTCTCAGGCCAAAGTTTTCATTGATTACGATGTTTTCGTGCTCTCTGGTTTGTTTATCATAGTTAGAAGCAATAAGGCTCAAGGTAGCTTTGTCCTTAAAAGTTCTAAAGTTTTTAATTGAAAATTGCAGAAGCATCTTTCTGTCTGTTTTTGATTGACTTCATGCGAAAACAGTCTTTATTTTGACAAATTTATCAAAATAAAATCTTTTTTCGACTATTTTAGTTCGAAAAAGCTGTTTATGTTGTTCCTTGGTGTTTGTCGGTAAGCACTCCATACATGTAACGTTTCGCATGCTTCCCACTTTTTTAGTGATAGAGTATGCGTATAAAGTAATGTTAATGATATAGTTAGACAGTATGGTTCATTTCATCTACTTATCAGGTTTTTTGAAGCTCAAATATCCAAATCATCTAGGGGCATAGGGCTTTTTCTCATGGGGTAGAACCCATTTGGGTGAAATTTTTTGTGGTTTTTCTTAGAAAAATGCCCCAACGGAGCTTAACGCGCCCCGGCGGAGGCCAATTAGCCTGCCGAAGTGGGGTGCACAGCCGCTGCGGGGGCAAGAGCGACCAAAGGAAGCTCCTTGGCCCTGCATAGCGGCGTAGCTTCACGAGACCGTTTATTTATACCTATTCTGGCGGCATCTTTGCGTTGTGGTCAAACCTCAAGTTCCTCATTTACAATTGGTAAACTGCGGACTTTCGATTTGTCCACGCCTTAATCTGCCTTGAAAACGGCATA
>CAZJFM010000047.1:0-5038 GCA_964545365.1 uncultured Candidatus Competibacteraceae bacterium
GCCCTGACTGTAACGTCAGGGTCTGCGTTACGGCCAAATCTCAAGTTTTTTATCCTGACCGAAGCGTCAGGGGTCCTCATTTACAATTAGTAAACTCCGGCCTTTCGATTTATCCGTGCCTTAATTCGCCTTGAAAACACAACGCGTTAACGGTCTCTTTGTTAATCCCCTTCCAATAAAAAGCCCGGCTTTGTATCTTTGGCCATGCATCATTTCTTTTTAAGCACCCTGTTTCTTCTTTGTTCTAGCGTCCTGCTGAGCGGCCAAACCACCACCCGAACCGGCCAAAGTTTTCCGGAAACATGCATCGGCGAATGGACCGGAACGCTGGAAATATTTGCAGGACAAAACCGCAAAAGCCAAATCGAGTTAAGCATAAGGCTAGACGCTCCCGACAGTTTAGGATACCTAAACTACACCTTGGTCTATTTTGGCGAAGACAAGGTTGAGCGACGCCCCTACACCTTAAAGCCCCACCAGAGGCCGGGCTATTGGTACATAGACGAAAACAACGGAACCGTGCTCCAGGCAAGGGTAATGGATAGAACACTTACCAGTATTTTTAAAATAAAAGATCAGGTACTCCTTTCGCAATGGACCTGCCAAGGCGACACCTCCCATTGGGAAATTTTGGTGTATCCGGACCTTTGGGAGCCTGTAGGCGAAACCGAAGGCGAGGAAATCACTGCTTCCTGGCCCCTAAGCACCCAATCGGCGGTGCTGCAGCGGGTGCGTTGATTGGCCCTTAAGACCTTTTTCCAAAAAGCTGCGATTTTCGCCACTATCATCCGTTCGGGCCTAAGATTCAAAGCATTAATAATTGGGTCAAATTCTTCTCCTCGCTCATGCTCACTTTCACTCTCACTCCCAAACTCCCCAGAGTATGGCCCCCCGGCCCCAACGCAGGGCCCTCCGAAAGCAGGGTTTAGCGGCGCTTAAGCGAGGAGGTGTAGCCTTGCGGAACCCCCGCAGCTTTAGCGCTGCTTAAGCCTGCTAAGGAGGACCGGAGCAAGGGCCGGATAAGGTACTAAAGCCTTCTTTGGAACCGTGGCCCATAAGCCAAAAGACAAAAGAAGAGACCGCACCACACTAAAAATTGGCACGGCGTCGTTTTATTTAAAACTACTGTCCATGCTGCGTTTTCTTTGCATATACATACTTATTGGTCAGGGTTTTGCATTGACCATACAGGCCCAATTGTTTCGGAAGCAAGCGCCGGAATTTAAGCTGCGGTTGAAACAAGAAATTATGCCGCACACTTGCGGCGCCTACGCGCGCTTATACATCGAATCGGAGGGCTACGACAGCTTGCGTTTGCAGGAGCCGTTTCGAGCGCTGCCGCTCCATGGTTTGGATTCAATTTTCATAACGCAAACGACCGATATAGAAGTACTGGCTTGGCGCTCCGATCGCGACAGGCCCATAAAAAGGCGGATACAACTGCCTTTTTTTCCGCCTAAGGCAAGCATTAAGCCCGCTTGGCCCCCTAACAAACCCTTGGAAGGAGATACGGTACGACTGAGCTTTTCGGCCGGAGGGCTCAACAGACTATACTTTAGGTTGAATGGAGGTCCCTGGGTCTACCAGAAAGATTCAACCTGCCTGCTCATACCTGGTTTGTTTGAACCCAAAAACAGAATAGATTTGATGGGAATCGGACGCTGCGAAGACACTGTTTTCCACTCCTGGTATATTTCCCCTAGAGCCTATACCAAGGTGGATGTACCAAGCGACCCGGAGGCATCTCTGGCTTGGCGCTTTGGTCTAACCGATTCGGTGCGCCTGGAAGGCTACCCTTACCCCGTAAAGGTGATAGACTCTTTGCCTTACCGTGCCCTTCCTTCCAAACGTACCATAAGGTTTCGCGTTTTCCCCAAGGAGGCCAAGCCCTATATCAAAACCATTGATTTACCGGATTTTTCGTTCGATAAAGGAAATTTTTGGGGGCCGCCCGTTGCTTTTGTTGGCGATAGTGTTTGGCTGCGCTGGAATTTCCCCTATGCCCAAGCGGTAAGCTTAGAAGACCACGCAGGAGCGTTTAGCACAACAGATTCGATAAAAATATTGGCGGAGCGCCCAACAACCTATTACCTGCGGGTTGACGGAAAGTCGGGCTTCCGTTTTACCTCGCTCAACCTGCCCTTGCGCAAGCGAAGGTTTATAGAGTCAAAAAAACGCTACGAACATGTAGCGCATGGAGAACCGGTGCGCATGGACATTTTTGACACCCGTTTCGAAGGCGACGAAATGGTACTCAAAGTATTGGTGCATAATAGCCGAGGAGAAATGATTACCGGAATAGGCGATGTTTCCGAACGCCAACAACGCCTTATCTTCAGAGAAATCCTTCACGAACGCTTAGGAACCGTGGTGCGTCACAAAGACTTTCAGCTGCGTGAGGTTTCCAAGCAAGTACTCCCTCCTTACCAAATAGGTATGGCGCTAGACTACAGCGGTTCCATGAACCAGGATATTGGTATGTTGGAATATGCCCTAAAAAAGTTTCTGGAAAAAGTGCCGAGCAGCAGTTCCGTAGGCCTTATAAAATTTGACCATAGACTACAAATGGCGGTGCCCTGGACCGACACCAAAAAAGAATATACGGATAAAAAACTGTTTCGGGGCTTAGACACCCTTGGGGGAGGAACAGCGCTAAATGCCGGCATAAGTTATGGGCTTCAAATGCTAAAAAATGTGCAGGGAACCCCTGTGCTCATGGTGTGGACCGATGGAATGGAAAACAGCTCTGGTGTGTATGCTTTTCAAATGCCTGTCGAAATCAACGAACTGGCAAAAATGGCAAGAGCTCAGGGGGTTAAAGTAGTACCCGTGGTGATTGGAAATGCCTACCGTACCGAGTTGCAAGGCCTGGCCGATGCCACAAACGGAAACCTAATGGAAGTCTACAACCCAAGCGACTACCTGCGGCTCTTTGCTGAGATTCCCCTCTTGGAGCAGCATTACTACGAAATTCGAATCAAGGCCCAACATCACCCATCCCTGCAAAATATTCGCTTGGTTTTTCAAAACGAAAAAGGAACTTTAGACACCGCTGCCCGAAGAATGGACCTTCGAAAGGAGCCCTTAATCGCCGATACAGGAAGTCAAATGGCATGGCCCGACTATGTGCCGCTATTGTTGGATGGGAAAAAACCCCAAGGGCTTCCTCAAATACTGGCGCTACATCCCTACGATGCATCCGATGTCCTGGGGGATGGGTCCTTAATTGTGCACTATGCAAACATTCTAAAGGGAATCCCCAATGTTGAGCTCATGATTTTTAGCCATGCCGACCTTAAAGGCTCAGAAGCCTATTGCAAGGCCTTGAGCCTGGAACGGGCCAAGGCCTTAAAGCAAAAACTCATAGAATTGGGTGTTGACGGGGAAAAGGTTCACTTTAAGGCCTTGGGCAAGGCCTACCCCATTCATGCCAAGGAGTATTTTTCATGGCAAGCCGACGAAAACCGGAGGTCGGAGGTAGTTGTATACCAACCATAAAAAAAGAATCTGTTTGCAGGCCACACCAAACAACTAAGGGCCCAACAAAACCTCGCCCTTTGACAGGACGCAGGACCGTTGCCCATTTCAATTCGGCCAAAAAAAAAGCCGACCCCAAGGGATCGGCTTTCTCTAAAAACTAGTGTTTATCAGAAGTAGAACATCAAAAATAGAGCACCGTTAAAGTTGTCGGTGTCTACATTGAATCCATTGTTTCCTGATTGTACTTGAGTGCGGGTAATCACGTTGCCGCTGGCAGCCTCAAAGCTTTCGAATTTGCTTTCGCCGTCGCCGGTTACTTGGTAATTAAGCCCCCAGCCAAACTCTGCACCAACAGAGATTTTAGGCGCAAAGAAATACTCAAGTCCTACAAAAGGACGCACACCAAAGCCAAAACCGGCACCATTATTTGTGCTCACCAAGCGCTCTCCTTGAGCGGCAGATACTCCGTTAGCGAAGTCGGTAGTGGTAGTAGGTGCAGGGTTTACAGCGCCGAATGCGTTGCCGTACTCGTAGCTTGAGCTACCAAAGTTCAGCGCGATATTCGCTTCAGCACCATAGAAACCTTGTATACGGCCTTTGCCACGACGGAACTCATAACCGGCTCCCAATACATAGGTTTGGTTGTTCAACCTTTGACGGTCAAGCACCAAGCTGTCGGGACTGTTGGCTACGTCGTCGAACACGTAGTTTCCGTTGGTTTGGCCATTGATACCAATGCGAAGGTGGGCACGTAGGGCACGGTTTTCGCTAAGCATGTATTTGCCGAACAACACTTGGTTGCCCAAATTGCTAACAAATTTGTTGTTACCGGCAAAGGTGTTGTTTTGGTTGCCGTTGAACATGTTGCCAAAGAAAGACAATACAGGTACTGCATTGAATCCTAGGCCTATGTCGCCCTTCTCAGGCAAAATGGGTTGCCCCTTTTTGCTTAACAAGGCATCGGTTTGAGCCATGCCGGTGCCGGCGGTTAGCACCGCCAGCCCCATGGCTATAATAAATTGTTTCATACGAATCTTATTCTTCGATTTAATACGTCAAATCAATTAATGCGATTGATTACGAAGTCTGCCTCACGGATGTTGTCTTCAGCTACATTTTGGTTCGAAGGGTTGCGACCATAAATTTTAAGACCGGTCACATAGTTACCATTCTCAAAATAGGTAGACTGAGTTTCAAAATCAGCAAAACGTACAACAACATTGTCCTGACCATTCACCGGTAGGCGTACAAAATACGCACCATTGTTGTCGGTAACCACTTTGTGTTCGGGTCCAAAACCGTTGTTGGAAACAAAAGTCATAACTACACCGGCAGGAACGTTTTCTTCTTCGCTGTTTACTGCAACGATTTCGAAGGTAGCGTCGCCGTTACCACCGCTAATGGTTACAATATCACCAATGGTGTAACCTGTACCGGGATTGCTGATCATGTAGAAGGTCACCTCGCCGTTGCCGCCAACGTTAAAGATATCTACTTCCAAACCAGAGCCTGTGCCACCATTTACAGGGATATTGGTTCCTGTATTGTAGCCGGTTCC
>CAZJFM010000047.1:5138-15018 GCA_964545365.1 uncultured Candidatus Competibacteraceae bacterium
CAGAGCCTGTGCCACCATTTACAGGGATATTGGTTCCTGTATTGTAGCCGGTTCCAGCATCGATTTGGTTATCGCCAATTACTTCGCCAACGTTGTCACGGAATACGGCAGTAAGGGTACCACGCATAATGGCACTGCTTACAAAGTCATTGTCGGATATGTTGTACTGGAAGTCAGCAACTAGGGTCTGACCTTCGGTCAACGTCATCATTTGACCACCTCTTTTGTACACGGTACGTGACACAACAGACTCTTGGAAACCCAAGTCGTTGGTGGTAATCAAAGTAGCCTCGTATTCGAAATCATCAAATTCCACTTCTACGGGCACAGGGTTTGAAGAAACAGGCAAGCTAACTTCATACATTCCATTCGCATCAACCGTAGCACGGGTAATGATTTTGTCGTAGGTAAAGTTGGGATCGGGGTTCTTGTCAAGGTCACGGCTATCAATGATAAAGGTGATGCCGGTTCCTTCCGGAACATTGTCTGGGGCGATAGAAGTCATGTCTAACATAGCTGTTACACGACCTTTCACCATACCCATACCGGGCTCCATGGGAGTTTGTTCGTCGTCGCTGCAACCTACAAAAGCCAAAGATCCGGCTAAGGCTACTAAAGGCAAAAATTTGTTTTTCATAACAATGTGTGATTTGATGGCGCAAATGTACGTGGCTTTTTCTTTTGAATTGTGATTTTTTTCACTAAATTATTGGCCATTCCAATATAAAGGCGCTTAGCCCTCGTTCTACTTATCCTAATTGAGCTTTTTTTGCTCCACCCCTCAATTGCCCACATTTAGTGGCCTCCGCAAATCAAACAGCCTATTTTTCAATCATTTAAAAACAATTATTGCCAAAGGGTTGCACGCATTTTCTTCTTTTTCACAACAAAATCTTACGCGAACTTCCTTAAAACGAGCCGTTAAAGGTCTAAAGTGCCAAGAAATTGTAGCTTTGAAGGTTAGCTACAGAACATGCAATGGCGTAGAATCACCAATCATTTTACACATCATTTTTCTCCCCTGAGTTATTATGTATGGAAGCTTCGAGGAAAACCCGGCAACTCCTTTGTCTTTCGTACCAAACGCTTAGGAAAAATCAAGGTTCCTTGCCGCTTACTCAACACCTATAAAGAGTGTTTCTTTGACAACACCTACCTCAAAGGATTTCCGGATGCATTCCGCCCCAAAACCTGGGTAGATGTCGGAGCCAACGTAGGCTATTGTTCCTTAGCCACACTAAACCTCTATCCAAACTGCCAAATTTTGGCCATAGAGCCCATGCCCAACAATTTGGAACTTTTACAGCAATACATAAATCAGGCGCCCATCGCTAAAACACAAATTCAAGTGTTTCCCATGGCCTTAGCCGCCAAACAGGGCACACTTAAGCTTCATTTTGACCCACAAGACAGCTTTACCACTGCTGCCAGCTGCCTTACCTCAACTTCCCAAAGCGGTACCCTTGAAGTTCCTGCGCAAAGTTTGCCGCAACTCCTCCATCAAGCGTCCTGGGAACAGGTAGATCTGGTCAAATTGGATTGCGAAGGCGCCGAATACCAAATCCTGGAATCTCTCCCAGATGCGCTTTGGCCAAAAATCACGCGATGGGCCATCGAAACGCACCACACCACCAACCCCAACCATAGTCTGCCCAAGCTGGTGCAACTGCTCCAATCCAAAGGTTATGTTTGCCGCAGCCAAGGCAGTAAAATTTGGGCCTGGCGCTAAGCAAAAAGGGGCAACAGCAGCCAAATGCTCCTAATTGTAGGTTGTTTTTGGGCGCCTTTACCTGCCCTCCCCTTTAGTTTGCACCCCGCCTGTAAGGGCGTCTAAGCCGTGCAGGGTCCCTCCGAAGTTTCGTCGGGCCGCTGCAAGGCCAAGCCGCCCTAAACCGCCGGGCCACAAAGCTATCGGATCGGTCAGGGGCGCAAATCCTCTTCCAAAAGACAGCTCTTCGTCAGTAATGAACCACCTCGCAGTCCGGAAGCATTTCTCTTAGCTTTTCTACCTCCCTCGCGCGAACACGAGAATTAAACACCCGAAGCACACGCAAATGCTTTAGCCCATACACATGCTTTAATTGGCGCACTTCTGTGGCAGAGACATCCAGGTGCCTAAGCGCTTCCAAGACCTCAAAGCCGGACAAATCATCAAAAGGGGTTGATGCTAAATTCAAATGCTCCAGCTTTAAAAAGTACCTTATTTGCTCGGGATTTTCCAACAAAGTTCCTCCGGCATCCAAACGCTGCAAGGCTCCATTCCTTCGCAGAGGCGAAAGGTCCGAAATAGGATTGTCTGATATATCTAATGTTTTTAAAGTGTTGACCTGAGCCAAGGCGCTCAAATCAGAAAGCCCTAAACCACTTATATTAAGAGACTCCAACAAAGGAAGACGTGCCAATGGTGTTAAGGATTTGATAGGCCTTTTGCTTAAATCCAAACCTTTGAGGGTTTCTAGGCGATGCAATTCTTCCCTCCCCGGAAGCTTGGGTAAGATTTCTAGAAATAGCGCTTGCCAGGCAGAATCTAAGCTGTTCCAATAGTCCTCCAACACGGCAGAATGCCAACAAAGCGCCCACTCGGGGCGGTCCGCCAAATAAGCAATGGCTCCTATAGAGTCTAATGGATTTTCTTCTGCCTGAACTACATTCAGCTGAGGGAGCTTTGTGAGCATGCTCAAACTCTTTACCTTATTCCGATTGAAATAGATTTCGCGCAGTTGGCTCATGCTTTGAACAAAACCCAAATATTCAAGCCCGGTTTGATTCACTTTTAATACTTTAAGCTTACTCAATCCGGCTAAGGGCGAAAAATCAGCAATAGGGTTGTTGCTTAAGTCCAAATACTCCAGCTTAGACAAAAACCTGAGGGGGCTAATGTTTTCAATGCGCCTATTGGGCAAAGCCAGGCTATCGATCCGAATCAAAGCATGCAAATACTCTTTTTTGGTTCTATATTTCCCTTGTGCGGTTTTGGCCTGTATTGGTTCTTTCCAAACCGGGGGTAGTCCTTCCCACCAGGCTTGAATATCGCTTGTGCCAAACATGACCAAAACATCGGGACGCACATGCTGAAAACCGGCTACAGAAGCCGAGCTTACAGGCGTATCATCGCAAAAGACGTACCGAAGTTTTGCCAAGTCTTTGAGCGGAAGCAAGTCTTTCAGCAAACTGTTTTCCAGGTTCACGCGTTCCAGTTGAGGACAGGAGGCCAAAGGAGACACATCCGAAATTTTGCAATGCGCTACGCTCAATTGCTGTAGTCTCGGCAAACCGGCCAAAGGCGCCAAGGAGGTAATTAGGGTAGAGTCCAGATCCAGCAAAGTCAGTTGACCTGCCATTTGAATCCCATCCAAACGGTCCAAAGGACTCCCTGTTAAATAAGCCTCTTCGAGACCAATCAAATGTTTTAGCTGTGCCGCATTATAAATTTGGGAACCTGCGGCATGCAAAACCCGTAACTTTTCACAAAACCTTAAAGGTTCCAGGTTACGCACTTGGGTACCGGAAATATTCAGGTATTGGAGCTGGGTTGCGTTTCTTAGCCCCTTTAAATCGCTCAAAGAAAGTCCTGCAACATTTAACCAAGTCAACTTCCTCATTCGGGAGAGTGGCTCTAAGTCCGTCAGGCCCGTTCCGGTCAAATCCAGGCTGTCTTTGCTTAGCCAAGTTTGAATGGCCGGCCCCAGCCATTGCGGTTCCAGGCTTACTGTTTCTTCCCCGATTTTATACCTGTCGCCGGGCCCTGCCAAACTGTCGGCCACTAAAATATCCGAAAGCAAGGCGCGGCTGTTTGGAAGCGAAATATCCTTGGATATAAAGACTTTCCAGTCCATTGGTAACGAAGCCCACCATTGGCTTAACTCCTCTGCTTGCCCTATTGGCCGGGTATACACAGATACGATTTTGAGTTCGCGCCGACTCTGATCCAAGCTAACTTCAAAATAGCGGGTTTGGTGATTCTTTATGGTTTCTCCTTCCAAACCAAGCCCTTCTAAGGTTCGTTTGGTTTCAATTCGGAAATACGGAGCTCCCTTTTCGTTTACCTCCAGACGTATATCTATAATGTGGTATTTAAACTGCACGTGCTCAAAAAAGAAATCCACATCGCGCAAATAGGCTTGTACATTTTTATTGGTAATCTCCCTTCGATTTTCGAGTAAATCGTCTTCGATTTGTACTTCATCATCTCTAAAAATGCGCAAATAGCTTTCGTTTATGATAATTTCTTTATCTCCGGCAGGGATGGAGTCGCTCCCTAAAAGGTTTAGGCTGTATTGAAAAAAGCGCACCATACCCTCCAACTGAGGCGTCCAGGTACTCAGTAAGCTTTTGTCTGCTTGGGCATTTCCTTTGGCCACCGAACACAGCACTAAAAAAGAAACCAACACCGCCTTAATCCACCTCATATCCCTGGAGCTTTATTGGTTCGTTTGGGTTGGCAAGCCTGGCCAAATGTTGAATAAGCCAGCCGGAGTTCCTTTCAGCCCGGTGTATTTGCTTTAAGCGAAAATACCAGCCGGGCACTTGGGTGCTATGGAAAGAAACGTCGTTTACCGTTTTAAAGTAGGCCTTTCCAAGCTTAAGCTCTAAAAGCAAAAAGCTCAAATGGTCCACCGAATAACTTTCGGCCAAATAGGAAGCCATGCGTTCTGGAGACTCAAACGCCCTCCTTAAATTCATAAATTCCAGCTCATGCGACAATGGATGAAGAAAAGGTCCCTCCGGGCTTCCACTTAGGGTATCTTCTTCAAAAAGTTTTTGATAATAGGGTGCAAAAGCGCCTGCAATCACCCATTTTGAGCCTACCTTTTCTTTTTGAAGTTTTAGGTATAAGGTCACCGATTCGGGCTGACCACCCAGCACAAAGCGCGTCTCTACTTCAGCCAAAAAGAGGCCTTGGTGCAAGCTGAGGAATATTTCGTTCTCCTTGGCAACAACCTGCTGAATGAATGCCTGCTTAAGGCTGTCCGCTATGGAGCTTTTTTTGTCAAACAGTTGAGGCAAATAAGCCATTCGGACCGCATGGGCTCGGTACATGGCATCGCTCGTATAGTAACGCTTTCCATCAGGGCCCTCCTCTCCATTGAACCTGCGAAAAAACTGATTCACTTGCTTGGTAGCGGCCTGCAGCTCCTGCTCGCGTTCTAAATCAAGTCCAACCTGGGCTGTACTTATTGCCGCCAAAAACACGTAAAACCATACAAGTAGAGTTACTTTAGGCATCATCTGCCGGTATGTGCCACCCGAATATCTCCCAAAAGTACGTCCCAAAAATCAATCGTTTTCCCTCCAATTTGGGTTTGCTTTCGCTCCACATAAATAGTAATGTCCTTTTTAGTGGTGTCCTCGTATTTGAGTCCTTCCTCAGATGAGCCTGTAAATTTTTGATAGATGGTAATTACGCCCACAAAACGCCCATCGGGCTGCAATTCCAAATCCGAAATGTACTGGATATTGTACCACTCAATGGTTACCTTATCGTAATTCAAAGCCATTAAATGGTCAAAATAGCGCCGAACGGTAAAGTACCGAATTTCTTTCCTGTTTAGGGAAGAAACACCAATCTGCGCGTCCTCGGTAAACAGTTCTACCGCCCGGTCAATTACCCGTTGAGCCTCTGAAAAAGGAGTAGACTTATTGCCTACCAGGCTTATGTACTTACTTAAATCTCGAACCTTTTCAAGAGCAAGTGAGTCAATCGCTTTTTTTCGTTCCGGGGAGATTGTTTCGGATTGGGCCTGCAAAGTGGTTAATGACAGTCCCCATAAAACCAAGAATAAAGAAGCAAAACGAATCATGCAGGGGTTATTTAATAAGTTCCAATTCTGAGATTTTTCCGGCCTCATTAAACCTAATGTGGTGTATTTGAGCAGGCACTTGCTTTTGGTCTTTAATATAATCCAAAAACTTGCGAATGGTGCTGGGTCTATCGTAATCCTTTAGCCCTTCGCTATTCATGGCAATAATGGTTAGCACAGGCACTTGCGCCGATGCAAAAACCTGTAAGGCATCTTCGATTTGGCGGTTGGCATCTTCGACGCCCGATGCCATGGCTATAGACTTAAAGCGAGACTCTAAGTCTTGTTTCAATTTGGTCCTTCGTTCGTTTTCGGCGGCAGCTTTTGCCTCTTCTTCTTTTTGCTTTTCCAGAAGTTGCCGCTCTTTTAATAAGGCAGCCTCTACTTCTGCAATCAGCGCTATCACTTCCGGATCGCTTAATTGCATAGCACGTACTTGATCTAATGTTGCTTCTTTCTCCTCTAAGCTGCTGCTGGTGTCTGCCAAAATTTCACGTAACATTTGTTTCGCGCGTGCTATTTGTCTGGCGCGCTCATCGGCCGCCGCTTGTTCTGCTTTTTTCTTACCGGAACAGCCGGTTTGGCTTAGGGATACAGTCAACAAACCAAGAGCAAAAATGCCCCACAGCGACCATTTACGGAATACTTTCATGTGCATCGTACGCATCAGTTTTTTGGCATAAATTTTCTCCAACGCCTAGGCTAATTTAAGGTATTTAGCTTGAACCCACTACTTGGACAAGATAGGACTTACCTATGATTGCAAAAAGTGGGCCAAAAAAAAAGCGCACCGAAGTGCGCTTTGTAACAAAATAAGGTATTACCTATTGGTGGTGGAGTTTTCGTAATAAAACGTATTGGGAAGACTAGGGTCTTTTCTCCAAACCACCGCAACTACTTCCAACTCATCCAAATCCCAAGAAGCATCGTAGGCAACTGCACGGGCAAAGTGCGTTACGTCACCTGCGCTCTTTTTCTCGGTAATAATTTCTTCTCCGTAGGCACCTCCATAGGTAGCAGCGCCCAACAATACATGATGGTGCTCATAGTTGTCGACGTAGCCGTTGCTGGTATTTTGAGAAGCAACGATATTCCGTGCCAAGAAATAAATGGCCAAATGGTAATCGTCGTTGGTTTCATCAAAATGCTTGATGTAGGCATCGATATTAAGTTTGCCGGCATTTGGACCTGCGCCCAACGTAGTGCGCACACCCACCCCTAACTTGGGCATCAGCTGTGCGTGGTCAGCAACCTCATTAACGGCATCTTGCACAGTAGTTCCAACCATAATTTCGTTGGCGGCAAAATTTGGAGTGCCGGAATAGTTCCATTTGTTCGAAAACTCGTCTACCAAAGGACCGTTTGAGCCGGTAGTTAAGTCATCATTTACCTGCAGTGACATGGCAAGCATGCGGCTACCTTGAGTGGCAATTGCGTCAGTAAAGGCAGTACCTCCCCAACCTCCGCATGGCCCACACCAGGTTGCGGTAAATTTCACAAAAATCGAGTTTTGTTGTTCGTTTACTACCACACAAGAACCGTCGTCGACAGCAGCTTCACTGTTGTAGTTGACAGCTTCTTGGTTGGTGCAACCTTTGATCTCATTATCTCCTCCGGGAGCGAGAAGTTGAGGGTCGTTGCATGAGCTACTAACCAAGCCCAAAAACAGGCCTGCAGAAGCAAAGAGAACGGAAATGTTTTTCATGTTTGAATATTTAACTGCTAAAGTACGAAACATCTAGTACAATAACAACATCAAAAGGCGTTAAATTGTTTTTCAACGAGCTTTGGTTAGTACTCTAAAATTCAACGCCTTGCTCTTTGTGCTGCCACCACATCTATTTCCTTTTCTTTGCCGGCAGCCTTCATTAAGTCAAGATACCGTTGGTACAAGCCCGGATACACCTCTCTTTGCCTTTTTCCATAAGCAACTTCGGCTAGCGCATAATAGGTCATCGGCTGATTGGGAAACCAAGGCTTCCATCGGTTTGCCCAAAATTCCGCCTGCTCATACTTCCGTTCCTCAGCAAACCAAACGGCCACCTTCGCGCCACTTGCAGAAAGCACCTCAGCATCTATGCCTTGCCAGGACTTACCCAGAGCCGCTGCTATCTTTTGCGGACTTTTCCATTCCTCCAACAAAGACAAAAAAGAAAACTCCAAGGCCGGAATCAACAAGGCCGCAGCTTCCTCAAACTTTCTTCGCTTTTCCAGTTCAGAGGCCATTTCCAAGGCCTTTTGTATCATGCGACCACCCCAAGCCTTTCTGTCGTAATAAGCTTCTGCCGGAACTATACTGTCCAGTCTCAGTGCAACCATGGCAAGGGCTCCTGCGTTTAAATCTTGCTCGGCTCTGCGCATCATCGCTTTTGCCGGATCGTAACGTTCTTCCTTCTGAAACACCGGATGCTCTCTTTCCCACAAAAACGTAGCGCAGCGAATCTCCATTTTTCCGGGCGTAGTGCAACATAAGTCCAACCGTCCACCCTCCATGCGCAACGAAGCAAACTGGTCAGGAGAACAGGAAAGCGGCTGCTTAATACGCTCCAAAAAAATAACCTCTTCCTTGCCTGTTTGCCCATACAATAACCAGGCATTTGAGCGTTTATCTAAGGCAAACCATAGCACTTGATATTTAGGAAGTGCTTTTTCAGAACCTTTTACTTCAAAAAACTGCAAATAGTTGGCAGCCTCATCAAATCGAATAGGCATTTGAGCCTCTCCAACATGCCAAAGTGAAAAAAATGCAAGCCACAAGCCATAAGCAGCTAAACTAAGCTTTGTATGTTTGTTCATAACGCAAACTTAAGCAATGCCGGGCAGCCTGGCTGGCCTATTTTGCCTCCAGCCATCCAAAGTTTGGCTACAAAACCCTTAACCTATGCTCCATGAGTGCACACCTTCTTCTTTATAATGCCAGTGCTGGCTCAGGAAAAACCTTCCAGTTGGCCAGGCGCTTTCTACTACTCGCATTCAAAACCCCGAATGCCTGGAAAAGAATCCTTGCGGTAACCTTTACCAATAAGGCCACCATCGAAATGAAAGTGCGTATTCTTGGAGAGCTGGAGCTTCTGGCCACCAATCCGCAAACATCCGACCACCTGGAGGCTATATGCAATTCCCTGAATTACACCACCAACCCATGCGAAGAGGTGCAACAACAAGCCCAAAGGCTCCGAAAGGATATCCTCCTCAATTACCACCAACTGCAGGTAATGACCTTGGATAGTTTCCTCCAAAAAATGCTGCGATCCATGGCCAGGGAAATTAACCTGAGTGCCGGTTATCGGGTAGAGCTCGATTTGGATGAGATTAAATCCCGGATGTTGGAGCACCTCATTGCTTCTTTAAAACCCAAAAGCATCGAAACACTATGGGTCCTTGAATTCCTGTGGCAACAAATCAAAGACGAAAAGAGCTGGAATCTTCGACAAGCCCTTTGGCCTATGGCCGGTCAATGGTTCGATGAATCTTTCCTAGAACACCAAAAGGGTTGGATGACCTTTCAAAAAGAGGTGGGCGTGGAATTCTACAAGTCCTCACTTGAGCAACAGTGGCAGGACATCTCCCATAAAATCAATCAAGACAGAGAAGCGCTGGAGCAGGGCTTAAAACGGTTAGGACTCAACGAACACAGTTTTAAAGGGGCCAGTCGTTCCGGTCTGGCAGGACTCATTAAGCGCACCAAAGAGGTCAAGCCCTCCATTCGAACCAGTAAACTGGAGGAGCCTTCGAGCTCTTCCATCAAATTTGCCGCGTCTTGGGAGGAATGGCTAAGCAAAGCAAATCAAGACAGCCCGCTCAGTCTTTCCGCACAGGAATTGTTCCCTTTCTACCAAAAACTCTTCCAAACCTATACCTCTTTGCTCCCCGACTTGGTGAGCATACAAGCCTTAACCGCTGAGGTTTTTCAACTGGGCTTGCTCCAAAGCCTGCAACAAGCCCTCCAAGCTTGGCGGGAACAAGAAGAAGCATTACCCATTTCAGATGCAGCACCCTTGCTCCAGGCCGTAATGGCCAATAACCCCCTAAGTTTTGTGTTCGAAAAGTGGGGCACTCGGTTCGACCATTTCCTGATA
>CAZJFM010000047.1:15118-20018 GCA_964545365.1 uncultured Candidatus Competibacteraceae bacterium
CCCCCTAAGTTTTGTGTTCGAAAAGTGGGGCACTCGGTTCGACCATTTCCTGATAGACGAGTTTCAAGACACCTCTCGTTTGCAATGGGCAAACCTGAAACCTTTGGTAGAAAACGGTCTGGCACAAGGAAAAGAAAGCATGCTGGTAGGCGACACCAAACAAGCCATCTACCGCTTTCGTAATGGCGATGCCGAACTCATGGCCTCCAAAGTGCCGCAAGATTTCGCCGCCTACCTGAAAGAGGTACCCATGCGCCAAAACTTTAGAAGCCTCAAAGGCATCATTGATTTCAACAGTGCTTTTTTCCAAAAAGCGCCGGAATGGATTGGTTCCGCCGCCAATACCCTTGGATACCGACAAGCATCTATCGATAAGGTCAAGGCATTTTATAAAGAAACAAAGCAAAGCCCCGGCAAACCGTCTCAAAGCTCAAGGACGGCCCACATTACCCTCAGCCTCAGAACCACCACTTCCAATAGTTTTGCAGAACAGAAAGAGATCAGCTACCTAGAATGCTGCCACCGCATTGAGAAATTGCTGCAATTAGGCATGCCACCGGAAAAAATGGTCGTCCTAACCCGAACGAACAGCGACATTGCCGATTTCTCTGACTTCTTTAAAAACTTTGGAAAACAAAAGCAAAAAGAGTCCTGGCCTCAAATTGCCTCAGATGGTGCTTACAAACTCCACAACCATCCCGCTGTTCGCTTGTTGGTGGCGGTACTCGAAGCTACACGTACACAGGGCGACTCCGTAGCTTTTGCTGCCGCTTACCAAGACCTCCTCTTGCTAAAACACCGCCCAAACGAAGCTCCAAAAGCCCTAAATCCCCGCGAATGGAAGGTCGATGAACATTGGAAAAATCTATTTAATAAATGGAAGTTCAGCCCGGCGGACCAAGTCCTTAGAGACGCTGCCTCAAAGCTGGACCTTTACCGGCAACCGGGGTGGGCTCCTTTTGTCCGCAAATTCATTGGGCTGGCCTCCCAAAGAAGTCGAATGGAAGGTAATCTGCCCGTTCAATTTTTGCAATGGTGGTACCAAAGAGGCGTCGATACTTTTCTTGCCGTAGAAGAACTTCCCGGCTCCATTCGGGCCATGACCATCCACAAAAGCAAAGGCCTGGAATTCGAAGCGGTGCTCATTCCGTTCCTTAAACCCGAAAGCAAATCCGGCCCGGGAGACTTAACCTGGCTTCCTCCCGATAACCCAAAAGCCTTTTTGCCTCCCAAAGCGCCTTTAAAACTCAGCAACAAACTAAACATAAGTTGGTTTGCCTTTGCCTACGAAAAGGAACTGGTGGAACAGCAACTGGACCTCCTCAACCATTTATATGTGGCCTTTACACGGGCCAAGGCGCAACTCCATGTATGGAGCGCCCTCTCAAAGTCTCAAAAAGAATCGGTGAAAAGCCTGCCGGTTTCTTCCGGCGCCTTGCTTTGGCACGTGATGCAGGCTTTAAACCATAAGCCCAGCATTGCCGAAGACCTGCACGAAGCCTGGGAATTTGGCGCCCCTTCTTTAGCCCAAAACGACCATAAAAAGAAAGCGCTCTCCTATGCACCCGGCCTGCCCCAAGCGCCGGAAAATCGAAAAACACCCGGAGTATCTGTGAAGGGAATGCCCCAAAATCAAAACCAAGAGCACTCCGAAGCCTTACGGAGAGGTCTGATTTTTCACCGACTGGCCGAAAGCCTTGGGACGGCTCAGCCCGAACCCGAGCGCATTGTGCAACAAGCCCTAAGCGAAGGTTGGCTGGAACCGGAGGAGGTAGACCAATTCCTGCCACAACTAAAAGACCTTTGTCAACTACCCCTCCTTACAAACACCGCTCAAGCCCCATGGGAGGTTTGGAACGAGGCCGCCATTCTTTTGCCGGGTGGAGAAATGCGCAGGCCTGACCGTGTAGCCATTAAAGGAAATGAAGTGGCCATTATAGACTACAAAACCGGGGCATTTAAAAACCGTGATCTGGAGCAATTGAGCAACTACCGGCAACTTTTGCTTGACATGGGCTACGCTCCCGTTCAAGCACATTTGATTTACCTGGACCCCTTAACCATTAAAACCCTAAAATAATGCCCAACGCAATAGAACACCTGGCGGAAGCCCTTCTGAAACTAGGCCGAGATGAACTAAAAAACTCCTTGGTTCTTGTTCCCACAAGGCGTTCCGGGCTTTTCTTACAAAAAGCACTGGCCGAAAAGGCAAGCCAACCCATTTGGGCACCACAAATCATTACCATTGACGCCCTGGCAGCTCAGTTGACCGGATGGGAAAGAACCGAGCGCACCGACTTGCTCATGCGGCTTTACCCCTTTTTTGAAGAAAAGGTCCACAAAGAGCCCTTCGAAAAGTTTTTCTTTTGGGGCTCCATCTTGCTCGATGAATTCGAGGCCATAGATTCAGCACTGGCAAATGCAGAAAGGGTCTTTCAAATTCTGGTAGACCAACGAGAGATTGATGCGGCATTTCCCGAATTTTCAAGCGAAGCCCGAAACAGAGTCTTTGAGTTTTGGCAAGGTTTTGAACCAAATCCAAGCCCTGAACAACAAGCCTTCTCCAAGCTTTGGAAGGCCTTATGGCCTCTATACCAAGCCTTCAAGGCACATTTGACCGAAAACCAACTATGCTATCCCGCCGGCGTTCTTCGTCACCTGGCCGAAAACGAGGACTTACTCTCCTCATTAAAGGCAAACCATGTATTCATATTGGATCCGGGCTGGTTGAGTCCGGCAGCCGAAAAAATCATCCATCATATTCAAGCCCGATGCACTTCCTCTATTTTTTGGCAACGCTGCACCATTACCGATTTATTCCCAAAAGACCCGGCCTTTCGTAAAAGAACCGTCTGGGAAAATCTCCCACACAGCATTCAAATACCACAGGCAGCAGCAGTACCAAAAGTAGAACACTGGACCGCCGATGGCAGCGAAGGCATTATGGCGGCGGTAGCCGCTGCGCTTGCTTCCCCGGAAATCCAAGCCGAAAAAACAGCCCTTGTTGTTCTTAACGACGAACTCCTACCCGGCATTTTAGCCCATATCCCTTTGGGTATGGAATCCAACGTTTCCCTTGGCTTGCCTCTAAGGCATACTTTCTTAAATGGATGGATGCAAGCCCTCCGAAAACTTAGCCAATCCATAACTAAGGCCTCCGACGACAGCTTTGTTATACATGCCCAGAGCTTGCTAACCTTCAGTGAAATCCACCACTGGCCACCCGAAGTTCAGCAGGCGGTAAAGCAATGGCAGAAAAAAACTCTTGAAGATAAATTGCAGCTCATCGCTTCCCCCGAGCTCGAAAAACTGCCTTGGCTTCGCCCCTGGATTGCCCCGCTGCTCAACGAGGAGCTTCCCCTCATGGAAAAAATGCAACGCTGGTTGGACCAGCTTGCCCAAGACATGCAAGACCAGTCGGAGCTTAACCAATACACCGTCTGGTTTTTTGCCAATCAATGGCGCAGAATGTGGACCGGCCTGCAACAACTCAACCAACCCTTGGGCGCCACCGCCACTTGGAAAATTGCCCAACAGCTCATTTACGGACTTAAAACACCTTTCCGCGGCGAACCCCTCAAAGGGCTCCAAATTCTTGGTCTAAGAGAAACCGAAAGGCTGTCGTTTGATTGTGTGATTTTTGTAGAAGCCAACGAAGGACTGCTTCCCACTCAAAACAACAGCCCTTCCCTCATTCCAGATTTCTTAAAAGAAGGCTATGGCCTAAGTACCTTAGGCGAAAAACAACGCCAAGAAGCCTTGCTCGTGTTTGGATTGATGGAACAAGCCAAAGAGGTGAAGTTCATTTCCAACAGTCGGGTAGAAGGCATAGGCAGCGCCGAGCCTAGTAGATTCCTAAGCTGGTGGAAAATTCAAGACGGCAACTTCCCAAGCCTAGCGCCAAAGGACCCGGCACAAACCTTTGAACGTATCCCTGAAGCCATTGAAAAAACCGACCGGGTGGCGGAGAGGCTCCAGGCCTTCCTTCAGGAAAAGGAAATCTCTCCCTCCGCCCTCAACGTTTGGCATACCTGCGGCCTTCAATTCTACTTTAAGTATATAGAGAGGGTCGAAGAAAATCCCCCTTTAAGCGACGAAACCAGCCCGGCGCTTTTAGGCTCACTCACCCACTTATGCTTGGAAAACATTTACAAGAGCTTCAAAACAGAGGAAACCCTGAGCGCCGAACAGTTGAAACAAGCTTTGGAGCCTGCAAAGCTCAAAGCACAAGTAAGCGAAGCTCTGAAACAACACTTTAAATTGAGCAGGCTGCCCCATCAAAACGAAGGGGAAATGCTCATCATCAGCTCCTTAATCGAATCCTTTGTGCAGCGCGTGCTTCAAGGCGATTTAAAAACCGTTCAACAAGACGAAACTTTCTTGCGCATTCAAGGTCAGGAACTGGACCTTAAAACCACCCTGTCACTCGGCCAACATACATTGCGCTTTAAAGGCGTTGTGGACCGAACCGACGTATGGAGTACCTCCAAAGGTTCTACCTTTCGATTGGTGGACTACAAAACCGGAAATCCGGTCAAGCAAGGCACACCCATAAAGGATTGGGGCGACCTCTTTGGCCAAGAAACCCTTCCCAACAAAGAGGGTTTTCAAGTCTTTATGTACGCCTGGCTCGCCGAAAAAAACAACTTAGGAGAGAGCAAAAAGTTATTGCCGCAACTCTGGTTTCTGCGGGGGGCCACCGAACCGCCTCCGCCCAAATTCAGGGGTGAAGTGCTGGAAGACATTCGACCGCTGCTGCCGGAATTTGAGGAACGCCTAGGCCAAAGTCTGGAGCGCTTAAGCCGGCTCGACCGCCCCTTTGAGCCCACCCAAGACCTCGAAGCCTGCACCTATTGTGCCTTCCGAAGCATTTGCAATCGGTGATTGATTTGGCCGCCGG
>CAZJFM010000048.1:0-5100 GCA_964545365.1 uncultured Candidatus Competibacteraceae bacterium
AAGGTTTCCGCGTGAGGGATAGCAGCGGAAAGCCCACAGCGAGGAACGAGCGAGGACTTGCAGCGGATAGCCCGACCCTTTAGGGGCACGCCCAAAACCTTGTTTAAGGTTCTCTTTTGAAGTGATTGATTCAGGGCCTATTTTTTTTCTAGCTGCTTCAGTCCGAATCGTAAATCCTAAGCGCTAGGATTGTGGATTTACACTTGAAAAACCAACCGGTGAACGACCTCGGTTATGTTCAAAACTTTGATTTGTCAAAATCTAGTGTTATGTTTGCAGAACATTTTTCGAAACATCGGAAAAGGGGCCAAGAGCCCCTTTCTTTTTTGCCAAATATGTCGGTAGAACATCTCATCAAAGAAATTTTGGATCCTCTGTTGGAGAGGCACAGTTTAGTGTTGGTGGAATTGAATTTGCCGGCGGAGCATAGGGCTGAAGTGTATGTAGATGGTGCCGAGAACGTGTCTGTAGAGACCTGTGCTGCTCTGACCCGTGCTTTGCGCGAAAAGAGCGGAGAGGCCCTTGACGCTTGGCAAATTACGGTTAGTTCTCCGGGCTTAGACCGGCCGTTCAGGCATGCCGTACAGTTTGAGAAAAACGTGGGCAAATCCGTGGAAGTAGTGCTGCTTGAAGGGCAAAAGCTGGAGGGAGTGCTTTTGGCTTGGGACCAAGAGAGCATTACTTTAGACTTGTTTGCTAAGGCAAAAGCCAAGTCAGGCGCTAAGCCGCCTCTTGCCGGTGAGCAAAGGCGTTTAGGCCTTAATGAAGTGAAATCAGTTAAGAAAGCGATATATTTTTCATAATATGAACATCATTCTATAAGCCATGGACAGCATATCTCTCATAGACTCCTTTGCTGACTTTAAAGAGCAGAAGAACATCGACCGGGTGACCATGATGAACATCTTGGAAGAGGTGATTCGGAATATGATTGTCAAAAAGTACGGCGAGGTCGACAATTTCGACATCATTATTAATGTGGATAAAGGCGACTTGGAAATTTGGCAGAACCGGGAAATTGTAGAAGACGGAGCGGTAGAAGACCCTATTGCCCAAATTGCGCACTCAGAGGCCATTAAGATTGAGCCCGACTTTGAGATTGGTGAAGATGTCGCTACCGAGGTGAAGTTTATGGACTTTGGCCGCCGCGCCATTATGGCCATGAAGCAAAACCTTAATTCGCGCATCAACGATTTGGAAAAAGATGCGGTATACAAAAAGTACAAAGACCGGGTAGGTGAAATTATTTCGGGCGAAGTGTACCAAATATGGCGTAAAGAGCTTTTGGTGCTTGACGACGAAGGCAATGAGCTGGTGCTCCCGAAACAAGAAATGATTCCATCGGACTTCTACAAAAAGGGTGAAGCGCTGCGTGCTGTGGTATTGAAGGTGGATATGCGCAACAATAGTCCGGCCATTGTTTTAAGCCGCACCGCCCCGGAGTTTTTAGAGAAGTTGTTTGAGCAAGAAGTTCCGGAGGTGTTCGACGGACTCATTACCATTCACAAGATTGTGCGTATTCCCGGTGAACGAGCCAAGGTGGCTGTAGAGTCTTTTGACGACCGGATTGACCCTGTAGGCGCTTGTGTGGGTATGAAAGGCAGCCGAATTCATGGGATTGTGCGTGAATTGAGAAATGAAAATATAGACGTAATCAACTATACCAATAATACCCAGTTGTTTATTCAACGGGCATTGAGTCCGGCAAAGGTGGTGAGCATCGATTTGGATGAAGAAAACCACCGGGCACGTGTGTATCTAAAGCCGGATCAAGTGAGTTTAGCTATTGGTAAAGGGGGCTTAAACATTAAGTTGGCCAGCCGATTAACCGAATATGAGATTGATGTGTACCGCGACGATGAGCCGGACGTTGAAGATGTTGCTTTGGATGATTTCCGCGACGAAATCGAAGATTGGATCATCGACGCCCTCAAAGGCATCGGTTGCGATACTGCCAAATCAGTCCTTGAAATAGGCGCCGAAGACTTGGCTTCGCGCACAGATTTAGAAATAGAAACCGTAAATGAGGTGCTGGATGTACTGCGTGCTGAATTCGAAGAATGAAGCATTTAGTTGATTTATCCATACCTTTGCCCCGTAGAAAGGGCAAACCGCGGAAAAGACCTGATCAAAACAACGTATGTCAGAAGAAAAAACGCTGAGGCTAAATAAAGTTGCAAAAGAACTCAACGTTGGTATGACCACGCTGGTGGAAACCTTGGCCAAAAACGGCCATGACGTTAAACCCAGCCCCAATACCAAAATTGGACACGACCTGTATGTGCTCTTGCTTAAGGAACATCAAACCGACCAACAGGTTAAAGAAAAGTCCAGACAAATGGGTGCTATTTCGGTGCCTAAATCCAGCGTTACCATTCAAGACAAGAAAAAGGAAGAGGAAGAGGAACCATCCGATGACGGGGGTGCTGAAATTCTAATAAAAGACACTTCCTTGGCTGCTGAAGACGAAGTGGTACCCGCCGAAACACAGGTGCGCCAGCCTGTGGAAGAAGCTCCCGCAAAGCCGGTTGACGAAACTCCTAAAGTAGAGGAGTCCATAGCCGAAGCTCCTGCAGATGAGCCACCAAAGGAGGAAACGCCAAAAAAAGAGACTTCTAAGGGCTCCGGCGGCCTTAAAGTGCTTGGGAAAATTGAGCTCCCCGAACGTCCGGCTAAAGGAAAAGCGGCGAAAAAATCAGAACCCAAAGGGGGCGCAAAGTCGGAGAAAACCAAGGCTACACCCAAAGAAGAGGCGGTAGAGCCCAAGGTTGAAAAAAGCGCTGAACCTAAAGAAGAAAAGGCGCCTGTCCAATCCGAAGATTCCGCAAAAGAAAAGGCACCAATAGGGGAAGCGGAAGCTCCTGTAAAAACGGAAGCCCCCGAAAAAGCTCATGTAGAGGAAAAGGTTGCTGCAGAAAGCAATGCAACCCCTGCTGCCGATTCGGAAGAAAAGAAAACACCCGAAGAAGTTATCCGAGCCAAAGTAAACCGCTTGGAAGGCCCAACTGTGGTCGGTAAAATTGAGTTGCCTAAAGAAGCTCCTAAAAAGGATTCCGGAGAACGCAAGAAGCGAAAGCGCATACCCAAAGAACTTAATAAACGTGTGCCACCTGCTGGAGGCCAAGGTCAAGGTCAAGGCCAAGGTGGTGCCAAAAAAGGCGGGCGTGGAAGGCGCCGAGATGTGCGTCCCGACGTAAAAGTGGAGCTCACGGAGGAGGAAATACAGAAGCAAATTAAGGAGACGCTGGCGCGGTTAAGCGAACGCGGAAAATCCAAAGCCGTTAAATTCCGCCGCCAAAAACGCGAAGGTATCCGCGAAAAGTTGCAATCTGAGGCCGAAGAGGTAGAACGCGAAAAGAAAGTGCTCAAGGTGACCGAGTTTGTGTCGGCTAACGAACTTTCTCAAATGATGGAAGTGCCGGTTACCGATATTATTTCGGCCTGCATGAGCCTGGGATTGTTTGTCTCTATCAACCAACGCCTTGACGCCGAAACCATTTCCATCATTTCTGAGGAGTTTGGCTATGAGGTGAATTTTGTCTCTGCCGATATACAAGAGGCTATAGACGAAGAAGAAGTGGACAACGAGGAAGACTTGGAGTTTAGACCTCCCATTGTTACCGTTATGGGTCACGTTGACCACGGTAAAACTTCTTTGCTTGACCATGTTCGTAAAGCCAATGTGATTGCCGGCGAAGCCGGTGGTATTACTCAGCATATTGGCGCTTATGGTGTGCAACTCGAGAACGGTAAGCAAATTACCTTTATCGATACCCCTGGTCACGAAGCCTTTACCGCTATGCGGGCCCGTGGTGCACAAATTACGGATGTAGCTATTATTGTGATTGCCGCAGACGACTCGGTGATGCCCCAAACTGTTGAGGCCATTAATCACGCTAAGGCTGCCGGAGTACCTATTGTTTTTGCCATAAACAAAATCGATAAAGACGGAGCCAACCCGGACAAGATACGGGAAGCGTTGGCCAATATGAACTACTTGGTAGAAGAGTGGGGCGGAAAGTACCAGTGCCAAGAGATTTCAGCCAAAAAAGGGTTGAATATTTCTGAATTGCTCGACAAGGTGCTGTTGGAGTCCGAAATGCTTGAACTAAAAGCCAATCCTAAGCGCAGAGCTACCGGGGTAACTATAGAAGCCCAGCTTGATAAAGGGCGTGGTTACGTGTGTACCTTGTTGGTGCAAAACGGCAGCTTGTCTATTGGAGATGTTGTCCTTGCGGGTCCTTACAGCGGTAGGGTAAAAGCTTTGTATAATGAGCGTGGAGTTTCTGTGAAAACTGCGGGTCCGGCCATGCCGGTGCGTATGTTGGGACTTAGCGGTGCACCACAAGCGGGAGACAAATTCCATGTAATGGATGACGAACGCGAGGCCCGTGAAATTGCTACCAAGCGTCAGCAATTGCAACGCGAACAAGGCATCCGTAGCCGCAAGCACATTACTTTGGACGAAATTGGACGCCGTATTGCTATTGGCGACTTCCAGCAGTTGAACGTTATTATCAAGGCCGATACCGACGGTTCTGCCGAGGCGTTGACCGACTCTTTGTTGAAGTTGAGCACGGAAAGCATTCAGGTGAACATCATACACAAGTCTGTAGGAGCCATTTCGGAAAGCGACGTAATGTTGGCCTCTGCATCCGATGCCATCATTATTGGCTTCCAGGTGCGGCCATCTGCGAGTGTGCGTAAGCTTGCTGATGCAGAAGAAATCGATATTCGGACCTATTCGGTGATTTACCAAGCCATCGAGGAGGTAAAAGCAGCCATGGAAGGCATGCTTGCACCTACCTTAGAAGAGCAAGTGACCGCCAATGTGGAAGTGCGCGATGTGTTTAGCATTACTAAAGTGGGTACCGTAGCGGGATGTTATGTGTTGGATGGAAAGATTCAGCGCAACAACAAAGTGCGGGTTATTCGCGATGGTATTGTGGTACATACGGGCAAACTGAGTAGCCTAAAACGCTTTAAAGACGATGTAAAAGAAGTGGCTACGGGCTATGAGTGCGGTTTGACTTTGGAGAAGTTCAACGATATACAGTTGGGTGATATCATTGAATCTTTTGAAGAGGTAGAGGTTAAGCG
>CAZJFM010000048.1:5200-18284 GCA_964545365.1 uncultured Candidatus Competibacteraceae bacterium
GCACGGATTCGCACAGATATACCACAGATGCATTACAGATTTGGGTCAAATGGTCGTGAAGTCTTTCTGTTAGTAGGCCCGTGCACATCTAAAAATCGTATTTTCTTTTCTTTAAAAATGGGGCGGTTTCCTTGCTTGGTTTGTGTACCCACACGGCGATTGGTTATCTTCGTAGCTTAAAGAAGGAAAATGGCAGGACAATTGAAGTTGTACAATTCACTCAGTAGGCAAAAAGAAGTCTTTGAACCACTCAACCCTCCTTTTGTGGGCATGTATGTATGTGGGCCAACCGTATACAACAACGTGCACTTGGGCAATTTACGGACCTTCACTTCCTTTGACTTGATTTATCGTTGGTTGCGTTACCGTGGCTACAAGGTGCGCTACGTGCGAAACATAACGGATGTAGGACATTTGGAAAACGATGCCGATGAAGGCGAGGATAAAATCGCCAAAAAAGCACGGCTCGAGCAATTAGAGCCCATGGAAATTGTGCAGAAATATACCAATGGCTTCCATGAGGTAATGTCCATTTTTGGAAATATACCCCCCTCTATTGAACCTACGGCTACGGGACATATTGTAGAGCAAATACAAACCGTGCAAACCATCCTCGACAAGGGCTTGGCCTATGAGGTGAACGGTTCCGTGTATTTCGATGTGCGGAAGTTTAGTGAAATTTACCCTTACGGCTCTTTGAGCGGTCGGCAAATCGACGACTTGGTGGCAGGAACCAGAAACTTAGATGGCCAAGACGAAAAGAGAGATGCGTTGGATTTTGCTTTGTGGAAAAAAGCCTCGCCGGAGCACATTATGCGTTGGCCTTCGCCTTGGGGAGAAGGTTTTCCGGGTTGGCATTTAGAGTGTTCTGTTATGAGCTCCAAATACCTTGGCAGCCAATTCGATATTCATGGAGGAGGTATGGACTTGAAGTTTCCACACCATGAATGCGAAATTGCTCAGAACGTAGCCGCTTCAGGCGAATCTAAACCAGTTCAGTATTGGTTGCATGGCAATATGCTTACCCTCAATGGAAAAAAGATGAGTAAGTCGGACGGGAACTTTTTGCTGCCCGGAGACCTGCTGAGTGGAAACCACGATATGCTGAGCCGAGCCTATGCGCCAATGGCCATTCGCTTTTTCTTTATGCAGGCGCACTACGGTTCCACCCTCGACTTGAGCGACGATGCCTTGCAAGCTGCTCAAAAAGGATACAAAAGATTAAGTGCCGCGTTTGCCATAGCCTCTTCTAGTCAACCACAAGCCGGGCAAGACGATCCGGGAGTAGATGCCTGGATAACAGTTTCTGAAGCAGCCATGGACGACGACTTCAATAGTCCCGTGCTTATTGCTCAATTGTTTGAAGCGGCGAAATGGTTGCAAGCCGTGGCCTCAGGAGAACTGATGCTACACCCTGAAGCTTGGCAAAGGCTTTCCACCTCTTTTTGTAGGTTTTTTAACGAAGTATTGGGTTTAGAACCGGAGGCCGGGGAGTCTAAAGGAGAAATACTACAAACCGTAATGGAAATGGTACTGGAGTTAAGGAAAGAAGTGAGGCAAAAGAAAGATTGGGCTATGAGTGATCTAATTCGCGATCGATTGGCTCAAGCCGGGATAGAAATTAAAGACGGAAAAAGCGAGAGCACCTGGACCTTGAAATCATGAAACGAAGCATTTCAAAATATCAACCTTTGGTTTGGATAAGTGTTTTCGCCCTTATGTTCACCGCTTGTGGTGATGAGCCCAAACCCATACAAGGAACCGGCCCTTTAAGTCCTCCGCCCACTCCTCTAAATAATGCTCCGCAGTTTTTAGCAGATTCCGCGTATGCCTTTATTGAAGCACAACTGGCATTTGGACCTCGAGTTCCCAACAGCAAAGGCCACCAAAAGGCCGGGGATTATTTGGTAGAGCGCTTCAACTCTTGGGCCGATACCGTGTTGGTGCAAGAGGCAAATGTGGTGGCTTACACCGGAGAAGGGCTAAAGATTCGAAACATTATGGCTCGTTTTGCCCCGGAAAAGTCGGACCGGATTATGCTGTTTGCGCATTGGGATACCCGGCATATTTCCGACAAAGATGCAGAACTAGGCCACTTACCTGTTCCCGGAGCTGACGATGGAGGCTCAGGAGTAGGTGTTTTAATGGAAATAGCCCGCTTATTGGCGGCAGATAGCAGTGGCGGCCCTTTGCCGGGAATAGATATTGTTTTGTTTGATGGAGAAGACTTCGGAGATGCAGGTGGTGCGCCGGAAACCTTTTGTTTAGGCTCTCAGTATTTTGCCAAGAACCCTATGGTGCCCGGTTACCAGGCCCGATATGGCATTCTGTTGGACTTGGTTGGAGCAAAAGATGCCGTGTTTTACCAAGAGGGCTGGTCTTTAGAATATGCGCCGCACATAACCCAGATGGTTTGGGAAACCGCCCATCAGGTGGGCTTCGCCTCCTATTTTAGAATGGCGGCTTTGCCCGGTCCCATTACCGACGACCATTACTTTATCAATAAACTGATGCGTATTCCTTCCATTGACATCATCAATTACGACCCCGGCCGACCTTCGGGCTTCCCAGCGCATTGGCATACACAGAAAGACAATATAGATATCATCTCTAAGGAAACCCTAAGGGCGGTGGGCACCACTGTTTTAGAAGTTTTATATCGCGAACCTGAAATCAACTAAGCGCATGCGTTTTTTCTCTTACTTTCTTGTTTTTTGTATTTCTAGTCTTCAATGGATTCAAGCTCAGGGTTTTGTTCCTGGCAAACTGGTGCTGGAAACCGGAGACACCATTTCCGGCGAAATCTATTTTAAATCCAAAGACGGCATAAAAGACCGGTTTGTGGTTAAAGATAAAGAAGAAGAGAGGTCCTATTTTAAGGCAGAGGAAGTGCGCGAGATTCATGTAGACTCCAACCTGTACATAAAGGCCAAGCCGGACAAAGAAACCGTGTTTTTAAGGTTGCTGACTCAAGGCAAAATTTCGCTCTATGAGCACGAGTACCTTAGAGACTTTCAAGGACAATATACCAAAGCCTACGATTTGTATTTCGTAAAGGAAGGCTCTACGGAGTTTCAATCGCTCTCTACTTCTCCAAGGGCATGGCGTAAACAGTTGGAAGAGCTGATGCAAGACCATAAAGATTTGGTAAAGCAAATAGGTGAAAAACTGTATGCTCCTGAGCATAGTCGTAAGGTATTTGAATTGTATAATAGATGGGCCGCACAGCAATGAGCCAAACCATTGTACTTGATACATTGCCCGGAGGTTCAACCAACTTTGATGTGCTAGGGGTTAGCTGCCAAGAAAAAGATTATAGGTTTTGTTGGTTGCTTCACAAGCACCTGGATTGGCGCCTGGTGCAAGAGTCTGAGCCGGAGTCTCAACAAAGGACGGCCGGACCTGTTAGCGTCTTTTTTGGAGAATTGCCCGACTTGTACATTAGTATTCGCATCTTGCAGTTGCCAAAAGCCCCCAAAGTCTGGATTCAGGAAGCTGCAGGAATGGACTATTTAATACAATTGACAGGAAACACAGAAACCTTCCTAAACGAAGCCGCACAAAATATCCGCAACATTCCCGAAGTGCAATGGTGTGGCAAGCTTCAAAAACTATCCGATAAAGCAAAAGCCAAACTTATTTACCAATAACATGAAAGTCCAAAGCAAAACAAAACTGATTGCCACCATTGGTCCGGCAACCGCAGATTATGAAACCTTAAGTGCCTTGGTAGAAGCAGGAGTGGATGTATGTCGACTCAATTTCTCTCATGGCGACCGAGAAGCCCAAAAAATCATTATCCAAAACATTCGAAGAATAAATGAGGAGCGAGGCTACAACCTGGCCATTTTAGGAGATTTGCAGGGCCCAAAAATCCGAATCCGAAATGTTGCAGAAGGCGGAGTTATGCTGGAAGATGGTGCCGAAGTGCGCATCTCTTCGGCTCAAGGAACCGGTACCGCCGAACTTTTGTACATTCAATACCAAAACTTTGCAAAAGATGTGCGTCCCGGCGAAAGGGTGCTGGTGGACGATGGAAAAATTGTGCTGGAAGTCTTGGAAACCAACGCCAAAGACGAAGTAAAAGTTAAGGTTATTAGTGGCGGTTTGCTTACCTCCAAAAAAGGCGTAAACCTTCCCAATACTAAAATTTCTTTGCCTTGTTTAACGCCTAAAGACCGCGAAGACTTGGAGTTTGCGCTTGAACATGAACTGGAATGGATTGGACTTTCCTTTGTTCGTTCAGCAGCTGATGTTATTGAACTCAAACATTTGATTGCCCAAAAAAAGGTGAGCGCCAAAGTGATTGCCAAAATTGAAAAGCCTGAGGCCATTGAGGATATAAACCATATCATTCGCGAAAGCGATGCTATTATGGTAGCTCGCGGCGACCTGGGGGTGGAAATTCCTATGCAGCAGGTGCCTTTGATCCAAAAAGATATCGTAAAACGCTGCCTTCGTAGCTCCAAGCCGGTAATTATTGCCACACAAATGATGGAGTCTATGATTACCAATTATAACCCCACACGGGCCGAGGTAAACGACGTGGCGAATGCCATTATGGATGGTGCCGATGCCGTTATGCTTAGCGCCGAAACTTCGGTGGGAAAATTCCCCGTTCGAGTGGTGGAATCTGTTCAAAAAATCATAAAAGAGGTCGAAAGCCACCCCGCCATTTACAATTTGGACAGTACACACATCTCTCGCGAACGTTTCATTACCGATGCAGTATGCCGTGCCGCCGTGGAAATGGCCGATAAAGCTCGCGTGCAGGGCATCATTACTATGTCATTTTCGGGCTACACTGCCTACGAAATGAGCAGCTACCGCCCCAGAGCCGCTATCTTCGTGTTTACCGGCAATCGTGCCATTTTGAACCAACTTAGCTTGGTTTGGGGAGTCAAAGGCTTCTATTTCGACAAGTTCGTAAGTACCGACCATAGCATTGCCGAAACTACCTATGTGCTTAAAAAAGGAGGCCACTTGTTGGAAGGCGATTTGGTGGTGCACACCGCCAGCATTCCCATCCACGAAAAAGGCCAAACCAATATGATGAAATTGCATTACGTAGAATAAGGAGCTGCCTCACCCGCTAACCTTAGGGCAACAATCAAACAGTATTCAAACCTTTTTGACCACAAGGCTTGTGGACTCTTATTGGAATCCATTTCCGCCACAATTAAGAGACCGCTGGTAATTCGTTACGTCCCGCAAGAATCAAGGGCCATCAATAACTGATAATGACTTGGCCATGGCCGGCACGGTACCCTTGCGTATGCGTGATATTGCTTGAGCCATTGCTGGTGACGTAAGAACTACCTCCTCCGGCACCTTCATAACAACCTGAACCTCCGCCATACCAGCCGCCACCGCCGCCGGTGCCTGAGCTTCCGGTATTGGAGCCACCTTGACCAAAGCTGCCGTTGCTGTTGTTGCCACACTGACTGTGTCCGGTAGGCCCGGCAATACCACCTGTGGATTGTGTTCCACCACCGCCGGTATACTGGCAGCCGCTGCAGCTATACAAACAACCGCTTTGGCCCGTTAAGCCACCTCCATGACCGCCCGGAGCAGAGTTGGTGCCGCAATTGGAGCCCGTACCACCGCCGCCACCGGCTACAATAATTCTATCGTTTAAGGTGGTCCCATTGCGCCGAATGTCCGAAGCTCCGCCGCCACCGCCGTAATTACCTCCGGATCCCGCATTTCCACCGCCGTTGTAACCTCCGGAGGTGGAGGTTCCTTGACCTCCTACGTAGATGGACAAAACCTCTCCCGGTGTAACCGTAAGCCTAGCTTGAACGCGGCCACCCTGGCCAAAACTGGTACTTCCGCTTGCAAAGCCCTGTGCGCCCGAAGCGTCGACATCGATATAATTTACACAAGCAGGAACCGTAAAGGACTGAACCCCACCCGTATAATTGAAGGTAACGCTTTGACCCTGAGGTTGAGGAGGGCAAGTCACCACCGTAACTTGTTGAACCACTGTATCGCCACAATTGCCGTTATCTACAATCAATTGCACATTGTAAGTTCCTGCTTGAGACCAGGTAACCTGTGGGTTCTGCTGAATGGACGACCCCGGTGTTCCGCTCTGAAAAGTCCAGGCGTAGCTGCCCATGCCGGCTTGGGCCGTAAAGGCGGCTGCCACATTCACCGAAGGAGTGCTTGGGCTCACCGTAAAATTGGCATCGGCTTGGTTCAGCACGGTTAAGTTATGCGTAACCACGGCAGAAGTACAGTTGTTTTGAACGGCAAACACAGCATAGGCACCGGCATCTTGGGCGCTAACGCTGCTAACCGTGGGGTTTGGCAAATTGGAACTAAAACCGTTGGGGCCACTCCAATGGTAACTTACCCCGGAAATAGACGGCAAATTGAAGCTCAGGTTTTGACCGGCGCATAAGGTATCCGGAACGTTTTGAATTTGTATTACCGGAGCAATACAGCTGGGACAAAGTTGCTCCCACAAGTTGCCGTTAAACAAGTTAAGGCAACCGTTGTCGGTATTATAAATCATGAGCCCTGTGGCGGGATTCGAAATATTGTCGCGCTGGCTTGACGTCATGCGCGGCGGCAAAAAGCCCTGCTGGGTAGACTGCACCTCTAAAGCCGCCGACGGATCCGGGTTTTGCGTATTTACGCCCACCGATTGAGCTTGAGCCGCCAAAAAAGGAAAAAGAAGAACCAAAAAGAAAAAGCGCGCTTGCATAGGATTGGAATATATCCTTTAAATGTACAATCAAATTTACAACCTCAAAAACATTGGGGTAGATTTATCGTTTTGGGCGGCCGGGCGGGCCATCTCTGCAAGTCCTCGCATCCAAGCTAAGGGAGGCTAGGTCCTACGGGGGCTCCCAAGGTCGCCTCCGTGGCCCTGCCTCCCTAAGCTCGGCTGCTGTGGGCTTTCCGTTCTGTCCCTGCCGCTTGTTCTTCCAAAAATAGCATTGGAAACCCAAAGGGTAAATGGGTTTTTATGTCGGAGCGGGATTCCGCGCCCCGGATGGATGCGGAAAGCCCGGAGGCAAAAGCCCATGTGCCGCAGGGAGCGAGGAAGCGGACCCGATGCTTCGGGGGAGCTACCGCAGCCCCATGCGGCACAGGGCTTTTGACGAGGACTTGCAGCGACAGCCGGAAATGGCGCCCAAATACCAAAAAACGTACCTTTGCAGAAAATTAGGCCATGCCTTTGGTATACCTCACTCGAAAAGAACATTTCAATGCCGCGCATAAGCTCTTCAACCCCAATTGGTCGGAGGAGCAAAATGCCGCCGTGTTCGGTCCTTGCGCCAATAAAAACTGGCATGGACACAACTACGATTTGTTGGTCACCGTAAAGGGTGAGCCTCAAGCCGATACCGGTTTTATTGTGGATTTAAAAAAGCTGTCAACGGTTATTCGTAGCCTGGTAATTGACAAGCTGGACCACAAAAACCTGAATTTGGACGTTCCTTTTTTGGAAGGAAAAATGACCTCTACGGAGGTGCTTGCAGTGGAAATTTGGAAGATATTGGATCCTGCCGTGCAGGAACTGGGTCCTTGCCGCTTGCACAAAATCGAACTGTTCGAAACCGAACGCAATTCTGTCACGTATTATGGGGAATAATCCCGACGCCTACGAGCGCGAAGAGCGCTATCCAAGCCAAAAAACTCAAGCATTGGCTAAGTTGTATGCCGAAGCCCTAGGGCTTTTAGGGGAAGACGTACAACGAGAAGGCCTGCAAAAGACCCCGGAACGGATGGCCAAGGCCATGCAGTTTTTAACCCAAGGTTACCAGCAAGACCCGGCTGGTATTTTGCGGGAAGCCCTGTTTCAAGAAGACCACAACGAAATGGTGTTGGTGCGCGACATAGAAGTGTTTTCTATGTGCGAGCACCACATGCTGCCTTTTTTGGGCAAAGCCCATATTGCCTACATTCCCCAAGGTACCATTTGCGGACTTAGCAAAATCCCGCGTGTGGTGGATGCGTTTAGCCGTAGGTTGCAAGTGCAAGAGCGACTTACTTCCCAAATTAGAGATTGCTTGCAACATGCCTTGAATCCGCAAGGGGTGGCTGTGGTTATTGAAGCCAGGCATTTATGCATGCAAATGCGGGGCGTAGAAAAGCAACAAGCCATTACTACCACCAGCTCTTTTACGGGTGTTTTTGAGCAAGCCGCGACCAGACAAGAGTTTTTTCAGCTTATTTCGTCGGCGCGCCGCTAAATAAATAGCAGCCGGCGTCAAACCCGATGCTTGATGCTGCTTACACGATTTTAAGTCGGAAGGTTGGGCGGAATGCTCTATCTTCGTTGCAAACACAGCCTTATATGAAAGCACTGATGTTCCCCGGGCAAGGTGCCCAATTTGTAGGAATGGGTAAAAGCCTCTATGAAAGTCACCCCAAGGCCAAAGCGTTGTTTGAACAGGCCAACGAGCAACTGGGGTTTAGGATTACCGATGTAATGTTTGAGGGAAATGAAGACGATTTAACCCAAACGAAGGTGGCACAGCCCGCTATTTTTTTGCATTCGGTTGTTGCAGCTTTGGTTCAGGAAAACTTGGAAGCCGACGCGGTGGCAGGCCACTCTTTGGGAGAGTTTTCGGCACTGGTGGTCAATGGCTGTTTGAGTTTTGAATCTGGCTTGGATTTGGTGGCCCGCAGGGCAAGAGCCATGCAAAAGGCCTGCGAAGCCAATCCCGGTACCATGGCCGCCGTCTTGGGTTTGGAGGCTCAGGCGGTGGAGGAGATTTGCGCTTCCATTACCGATGAGCTTGTGGTTCCTGCCAATTACAATTGTCCCGGACAGTTGGTGATTTCGGGAAGTTTGGCTGGTGTAGAAAAAGCCTGTGCCCTGTTGCGTGAGGCCGGTGCCCGTCGGGCTTTGGTGTTAAAGGTGGCAGGGGCTTTCCACTCCCCCTTAATGGAGCCGGCACGTGCCGAATTAGAAAAGGCCATTGAACAAAGCTCTTTTGCAACTCCCCGTTGGGCCATTTATCAAAACTTTACCGGAAAACCGAGCACGGATCCCAAAGAAATTCAAGAGAACTTGGCAAGGCAGCTAACCGGAGCGGTTCGGTGGACGCAGTCGGTGGAACAAATGGTAGCAGATGGGGTTCAGTCCTTTACAGAGATTGGCCCGGGCAATGTGCTGCAAGGTTTGGTGCGCAAAATACACCGCGGAGCAGAAGTGGCGGCATTGGAAAACGCTTAGGTTTTAGGCCTATGTTAAATAATTGTTTCCTTGGAGCAAAGCCAAAGTGAATGCGCTAATTTTGGGCAATAGTCCTTGCAGGACATCAAACCGGCAAGGCATAAAGCTCCATGAGCGATGCGCTAAAACACGAATGCGGGATAGCACTTCTGCAGCTTAAAGCCCCTCCAAATCAGGTAGAGCAAGAGTTTGGGAGTAAGTTTGGCTTGCGCAAAATGTATCTTTTGTTGGAGAAAATGCACAACCGGGGCCAAGACGGCGCCGGTTTGGCCAGTTTAAACCTCAATGCCCCTCCTGGCTTTCCGCGTTTGGACCGGGTAAGAAGTGATGCCAGGCAACCGATTTTAGACCTTTTTCGGCAAATTGAACAAGCACAAGAGAAAGGGGCAGGGTTAGTAAAACCCTTCGACGGGCAATTGTTTTTGGGCCATGTGCGCTACGGTACTTTTGGGCGCTATGGCGTAGAAGCCTGTCATCCATTTTTGCGCGACAACAATTGGCCATCGCGTATGCTTGCAGTGGCAGGGAACTTTAATTTAACCAATACTCCTGAACTTTTTCAGCAGTTGTTAGAGTTGGGGCAGCACCCCAAACAAATGGCCGATACGGTTACTGTAATGGAGCGCATTGGCCATTTTTTAGATGAGGAAGTGGAGCGTTGTTATGAAGCCTTAAAAACAGCAGGAGAGAACGATAAATCTGCCATTTCAAAGGCCATGGAAGAAGTGTTGGATTTGACTCCTGTGCTGCGCCAAGCCTTTAAAAAGTTTGATGGCGGCTATGTGATGGGCGGCTTTAATGGTCAGGGACATGCTTTTGTAGTGCGAGATCCGAACGGCATTCGGCCGGCATGGATGTATGAAAACCAACACTTAGTGGTGGTGGCTTCGGAGCGTGCGGTCATTCAAACGGTTTTTGACGCACCCTTAGATGAAGTGCAGGAGTTGAATCCGGGCGAAGGTCTTTTGCTTAGCCCCGGAAAAGAATCCCGGCGCGTAGAAGTGCTCGAGCCACAGGCTAAAACGAGCTGTTCTTTTGAGCGCATTTATTTTAGTCGAGGCACCGATCAGGATATTTACCGGGAACGCAAAAAGCTAGGGGCTTTTTTAACTCCTGAGGTGTTGAAGGCCATCGATGGGGATTTGGAACATACGGTATTTTCTTTTATTCCAAATACCGCCGAATTGGCTTTTTATGGTTTGATTAAAGGACTTGAGGAGCAGATAAAAACCAGTGCTCTGGAGGCGTTGAGGAAGAATAGTGCATGGGATGAGCAGAGGGTGGAGCGGTTGTTCAACCAAAAGCCCCGGGTTGAAAAGGTGGCTGTAAAGGATGTGAAGGCTCGAACCTTTATTACCAATGATGCGCACCGCAGCGACATGGTACAGCATGTGTACGACATTACATACGGGAGCATTCGAGCCGGGGAGGATAATTTGGTGGTCTTGGACGATAGCATTGTGCGGGGTACTACCCTAAGGGAGTCTATATTAAAAATGCTAAGTAGACTGAATCCTAAGACTTTGGTGGTGGTGTCTTCTGCTCCACAGATTCGTTATCCCGACTGCTATGGCATTGATATGGCCCGACTCAATGACCTAGCAGCCTTTAGGGCAGCCGTTTCTTGCTTGGTTAAGCAGGGAAAGGTTGGGTTGATGGAAGCGCTTTACGAGGAGGTGCTTGCAGCTATTGCTGAGGGTAGCGACGGAGAAAAGAATTACGTCCAGGCCTTATATGCAGCAGTGGATAACAATAATATATTGGAGGAGATGGCTCAAATGTTGAAACCGGAGGAGCTAAAATGTCCCCTTCGTTTCGTTTTTCAACGGGTAGCGCATTTGCATTCGGCCTGTCCGGAGCATGTAGGGGATTGGTACTTCAGCGGGAATTATCCAACCCAGGGCGGCAATCGATTTGTAAACCGTGCCTTTGTGCACTTTATGGAAGGCAGCGACGGAAGGAGTGTATAAAAAAGGCCCTTAATGAAAGGGCCTTTTTGGGTAAAACGTACGAATTATTTTTCGATGTAAACCGGTTCGATATCAGGGGTTGCATCTGAATACGGGGTGCGCATGGGCATGCCTGCCATTTTGCACAGCCATTGGTCAAAAGGAATGGTTTCTGCGCCGAAGGGGTCCCAGCGATATTCAGCTCCGGAGCCTTGAAGTAAGTCCACAAGTTGTGCGTTGTTGCTCATGAGTGCACTATAGTCGAAATTGAGCTTAGAAAGTTGAAGTAGAATACGGAGAATAACCACTTCTCTTTTGCGGTCTTTAAGGCTGCTGTTGTGACGCTCCATAAACCGTTTGAGGTTTTGGATTTGGGTTTCCGCTAAATCGAACCGTTCATTTTCGAGGCGGTTTTGGATTTCCATAAAACGTACACCCACATTCCAACCGTTCCTTTCTGCCGAAGGCAGCTCATGCAGTTCCATAAGGGTTCGGCTTACCAGGCCGTATTGGCCGTTTTCTCTTAGGACAACGCACAATAAATAGCGCAACTTTTCTTGCATTAGACCTTGCACACGTTCGTCGTCCAGCAAATCCTCTATAATTTGGCGAGCTTCGTGTAACCTACCTAAATGAATGAGCGGATACACCTGGTTTTTGGTGATTTCGAAGTAGCTTGATGTGCCTGGAACTGCAAGTTTTTGTGCTTCTCGCACAGCTTCTAGGGCCTGTTTGTGCACATTCAGGTTTAGGAGGGCTGTAAATTCTTGCAGGTAGGCGTTAATATTTCTGATGTCCGAGCTAAGATGAGGGTACTGGACAAAAAGATGACGCAATTGACGGGCGAAACGAACTTGGTTATTAAAATTACCTTTTAATTCCCAATATACGGTTTTGAGCTGTAGCAGAAAGTACTGGGCAGAAGGGACTTCCGGCCCATTCTCTAAGGCATGCTCTATTTTTTGAATATCTTTTAGAACATCTTTTGTGTTTGGCTTCGCCGAAGCTCTGTTGATGCCATAAAACGCATATTTGTACATATGCATTTCGGCAGTCTTTTTAAGCCGCTCCTTTTCAAGGTAGGACTGAAAATCTTCAAAGTTTTGTGCGGTGCATTCGCCCCCTTTTACGTTGCAGGTATTGATGAACGAAATATGATTGAGTCCAATTAGAAGGTCATACAATTCATGTTTCTGACACTCCCTAATGGTCTTTCGAATAAGCTTTTCGGCTTTATCGCGTTGGTTTCTGATGCTGAGAATTTCTGCGGTGATAAGGCTTTTTCTAGCTTTTTGACGCACTAACCAGGAGGGCTGATACATCCCTTTACGGTCTAGGTTTACGTCTAAAATGAGCGATTCAAACAGTTTTTCTCGAAGCCGTGATGTCAATTTTCCAAAAGTGGCCTCGTCCATCTCAGGAAAAAGAAGGTTTTTTACCTGCTCATCATCAAAATTTCCCAGATCCGTGTTGTCCGAAATAAATTGAAAGAGCTTCAGCGTTTTTGGCTCATAATCACCGAATTTTCGGTTAAAGCTAACGATTACTTGTTTAGCAACCTCTTGTTCTTGAGGAGACATGCTCTTCACAAGCGGCCTTAATGCGTCAGGGCTGTTTCTTTTCATGTGTCAAGTTTGGATAATTAATGGCACAAACATAAAACAAAATCCCCGTAATGTCAAATTTTTAAAATATGGTTTTGCGGGGGATGCTTCTTTGGTTCAATTTTGCCTTTGTAACGATGGACAAAAAATAAACAAAACGCTATGCAAACTTTAGCTTTCTTAATTGTACTGGTAACCAATTTGCTTGCGGGCAGCCCAAATGCTGCAAAAAATGATGGGCTTCAATCTGCAAGGGTTGAGGCGTCTCAAGCCATCGCTGCAAATGATGCTGCTGCATTAGAAATTATTGTAGACGAACTACAACATTAATCACC
>CAZJFM010000049.1:0-4575 GCA_964545365.1 uncultured Candidatus Competibacteraceae bacterium
AAAGACCACTTATTTAATCATCACTACTTTCCCCAGAAGGGTACGTGGAGTTCCGTCCAACTCGGTAACCTCAATTTTGTAGTTATACACGCCTTGCGCACTCTCCAAAGGAGGAGCTCCATCTACACTGCCATCCCAACCTTGCGCCAAACTTCTGGTACGAAAAACTTCCTTTCCCCAGCGATCGTAAATAATCATGGTAAACTTATTGGGATCCATGCCAATACCCGTAACCCTAAAAAACTCGTTCAAATTGTCCCCATTTGGGGTAAAAGCGTCGGGAGCAAAAAAGGTAAAGTCATAAGTAACTTCAATGGTTCGGGTGTAACTATCCACACAACCATTGTTATCGAAAGCATAAAGGGTTACCGGGAATTTGCCTATGGCAGCAAAAGAATAGCTTAGATTTTCGTCCGTGGAACTTTGTCCATCGCCAAAATCCCAAACAATGGAACTTTCGTATTCGGAATCATTAAAGAAATTCACATTGGGAGTCAATACATCTACCTCCTCATTATCTACAGTAAAGAATGCCTTTAGGGTATCGTTGGTTATGTTATCCAACCAAACAGTGGTATCTCTTTTGCAGCCATTGGCATCGGTTACCAATACCTTATACACCCTATCTCCTACCAGTCCGGTCCACAAGCTGTTCCCGGCAATGGTATCCTCCCAGGTATAGGTAAAAGGAGCCTGCGGCCCAAGGGTAATAACTTGCAACTGTCCACTGCCCTCTTGGCAGGTATCCGGCACCTGATTCACATCAATGGTAAAGGCGGTAGGGTCACCGACATACACGCTACCTTGCACCGAGCAGCCCTGCGCATCACTCACAGTTACCGTATAGGTGCCTCGGGGTAGTCCGGTGGCAGTGGCCGTGGTTTGCCCATTGGCATCGTTCCATTGATATTGGTAAGGCGGGGTGCCTCCCACCACGTTTACGGTTGCCGTTCCGTTATCCACCGGACAATCCGAATCTGTAGAGCCAAGGTTCAGAACCAAGGTTGTGTAGTCAAAATCAAATCCGGGCCCCGGAGCTAAATTGTTCCCACACACATCGGAAATGTTTCCTGTAATGTCTAAAGAGAAGGCACCTGACCCATTAATGGCTTGTGCCAAGGTTAAGGTAAAGGTGCGGCTATATTGCCCTCCCGTTAAGCAACCCACTCCCGACACAGAGGCTATGCTGTAGGGTCCGCCCGGCCCATTCAACACAAAGTCTCCAGCCTGAATACTGCTACAATCAATGTTTTCGCTAAAGCTTACGGTAAGCTGAGTGGCTCCACAATCCGAATTGGGGCTAACCGATTCAATGGAAGGAGCGGTATTGTCAGGTACTTGAGCGGAGGATGGACCAAAATCCAACTGATACCCACTTTGGTTTGTACCGAAATTATAGTTGGAAATGTACAAGGCAAAGGTTTGACCGGCTTGCACATTGAGCATGGCCTCATTTTCATCTCCGGGCTGACCGTTGGCGCCTGTGATTCCGTTGTTGGTGGTTTGGGCACTAAAGTTGCAGGCTACTTCTAAAGCCCCGTTGGTGTAAATCTCGGCACAACTGGCATCGGTAAGGTTAAACAGCGCCCAATCGTAGTCGCTGGTGGGATCGTAAGGTATAATATTAAAACCCAACTGTCCTGCCGTTTGAACCGTAAAGGTGTACCATTGTCCATTGGTTTCACCATTTAAACAGGAGTTGCCGGCATTGATTTCGTTGGGGTAGTTGTTGGGAGCAGGATTTAAGGTAGGCACATCGTAGCTGCTGTTGCATACGGGAGTAGCGCCAAGACAATCTGAGGTGGTTGGCACTTGCGCCATAAGGCTTGATGTGAAGCACAACAAAGCCGGCAGACAAAAAAACTTGACTGCGCGAAAATGGCCCTTAAGTAGCGTCACCCTCATGCGTATAAATTATATACGTAAAATTCGTTTAAATGTTGTAAAATTCCCTTTGGCAACGGGTGGGTTTTCTATATTTGCACACAAGTCAAAAGTAAACAAATCAAGCATATGAAAATCACCGTAGTAGGCGCCGGAAATGTAGGTGCAACTTGTGCGGACGTAATTGCCCACAAAGAATTGGCCAACGAGGTAATCCTAATCGACATCAAGGAAGGACTTGCGGAAGGTAAATCGCTCGATATGTGGCAAACCGCTCCGGTTAACTACTACAATACACGTGTGGTGGGTTACACCAATCAATACGAGCCCACCGCCGGTTCCGATGTTGTGGTTATTACTTCCGGCCTTCCACGTAAGCCGGGTATGAGCCGCGACGACTTGATTGCTACCAACGCCGGCATTGTACGCACAGTTACCGAAAACATCATTAAATACTCACCGGACGCAAAAATTATTGTTGTCTCTAACCCCTTGGACGTAATGACGTACTGTGCCTATTTAACGGCTCAGGTAGACTCCAGTCGGGTTATGGGCATGGCCGGCATTCTTGATACGGCCCGTTATCGTGCATTTTTGGCTTCCGAATTGAACGTTTCTCCAAAAGATATTCAGGCCATGTTGCTGGGTGGACATGGAGATACCATGGTTCCACTACCACGTTATACCACAGTGAGTGGCATCCCCGTTACGGAATTGATTGACGAAGAGCCATTGAATGCCATTGTAGAGCGCACAAAAAAAGGTGGTGGAGAGTTGGTAAACCTTATGGGTACCAGCGCATGGTATGCTCCCGGTGCCGCAGCTGCTCAAATGGTGGAAGCCATTGTTCGCGACCAAAAACGTATTTTCCCCGTCTGCACCTGGTTGACCGGCCAATACGGCTTAAGCGATATTTATCTTGGCGTACCAGTAGTTCTTGGTAAAAACGGCATCGAAAAAATCATTGAGTTGAAGCTAAACGATGCAGAAATGGCCTTGGTTAATCAATCCGCCAAAGCGGTTCGCGAAGTAATGAGTGTATTGGACAATATGAATGCAAAAGCCGCTGAATAATCTGCGACTTTTCCAGTCCACAGTTTTCTTTAATGTTCAAAGGCCACAGATGCATCTGTGGCCTTTGATTTTTTTATTCATTTCAGGACTGGTTTCTCGCGACTCAATATTGAGCACCCTGATTTAGCTAAGCTCAGTCCTTAAGCTCGTTACGAGAAATCACCAATTTTTGAATTTCGGAGGTTCCTTCTCCTATGGTGCAAAGCTTTGAATCGCGGTAAAACTTTTCGACCGGATAGTCCTTAGTGTAGCCATATCCACCAAAAATCTGAACGGCTTCGGTAGATGCTTTTACGCACACTTCGCTGGCATAATACTTAGCCATGGCAGATGTAGTAGTTACAGGCAAGGCTTTATTCTTAAGGTCTGCGGCTTTAAAAGTAAGCAACTCGGCTGCTTCAATTTCTGTAGCCATGTCGGCTAACTTAAAAGAGATGGCTTGAAAGTTCGCAATAGGCTGTCCAAACTGCTCGCGTTCTTTGGCGTATTTAATAGATGCCTCAAAAGCACCTTTGGCAATACCCAAAGACAAGGCTGCAATGGAAATACGACCTCCATCGAGCACCTTCATGGCCTGACGAAAGCCCTGCCCTACTTCACCTAAAATTTGGCTTTTATGTACCCGGCAATCTTCAAAAATCAACTCTGCGGTTTCAGAGCTGCGCATGCCTAATTTGTTTTCCTTTTTTCCGCCACGAAATCCTGGCGTTCCGCGTTCTACCACAAATGCCGTGATGCCATTAGAGTCTAACAGCTCGCCGGTACGCACCAAAACAACAGCTACATCACCGGAAATGCCGTGAGTAATCCAGTTTTTTGTACCGTTAATTACCCAATAATCTCCGTCTTGAACGGCAGTACACCTCATACGCATGGCATCGGATCCGGTATTGGCTTCGGTTAATCCCCATGCGCCAATCCATTCGGCGGTGGCCAATTTAGGTAAGTACTTCTGCTTTTGCTCCTCGTTACCAAATTGAAGAATATGGCCCGTACACAAGGAATTGTGGGCTGCCATAGACAAACCTATGGAACCGCAAATTTTTCCCAGTTCAGTAATGGCCGTAACGTATTCGAAATAACCAAAGCCTGAGCCTCCATAAGTCTCGGGAACCAACACTCCCATGAGTCCCAGCTCGCCAAGTTTGCTAAACATTTCTCTTGGAAAGGTTTGGTTCTCATCCCAATCCATAAAATGAGGGCGAATTTCTTTTTCTCCGAAATCTCGCACCATTTGGGCAATCATCGCTTGGTTCTCGTTAAAACTGAACTCCATAGGTGTGCGTAATATTTAAAGACAAAAATAGCTTGTGCCTATAAAACCACCAAAAGAGGTTCAAGGTTTAAAACCTAAATAGTGAACGCATGTGAATCGCCGGGCCATTGCCTCACTGACGCGGTTTTCGTGCCGGAATACTAATGAGGATTAGCGGGCTTGACTTAAAACAGCATTTCCTACTTTAAATATTCCAAAAACCACATGGCCGTGCTGTCGTTCATTCCGGCCTGAATGCACTGAGCTTTGCTAGGTATCCTTTTACTTTGACGCTTTCTTAAGGCAAGCAGAGCTTTGGCAAGCTTCCAATCAACAAAAGGTAGGGCCAACAATTGAGTCCT
>CAZJFM010000049.1:4675-7838 GCA_964545365.1 uncultured Candidatus Competibacteraceae bacterium
GCAGAGCTTTGGCAAGCTTCCAATCAACAAAAGGTAGGGCCAACAATTGAGTCCTCCCCAAATATTGCCAGGAAATAGGTTTAACCGGCAATGTATCACACACCAATCTCCGGCGCAGCATTTCATAGCGATCCGCTTGCATTCCTCTTAAATAATGAAGCTCTCCCAGAGAAACAAAAGCGCCAAAAGTTCTGCGGTGCCTCAGAATTTGTGCCACTGTGTAGGCGCCTAAACCTTTAACGCTTAAAAGCTCCAAGGAGTCGGCGGTATTCAAGAGAACCTTTTTGTTTGACGCATTTGGGGCAGGCTTTTCTGGGTGATTCCACTTTTTTGTGCTGTCCATGGTAGGAAATACTAGTACCTTTTTTAAGCTTTCTCTTTGTACTTCATTCAGCATAAAAAGGTGGTCAAGGTCTTCGGGCTTTTTAAAACCCCCATTTTCTATTCGAATTTTTTCGGCCCAAAATATTTGCTTGGGACTAAGTCCTAGGTTCTTCCAATCCTTGTTTGTAAGGCTATCGGCTAGGGTTCCTTGTTCAGGGAAAATCAAAGGACTATGCGTATGCGTGGTTCTCCTATTCGAAAAAAACTGGTGATTAAACTTTCTTTTGGGGTAGCTATATCCCTTTTTTGAAGATTCAAAGGGAGTCCATTGCGCAACAATCGGGACAATTATGGGCAAAGTCTCCTTTTGTGCACTCCTCCACCATCTGGCGCCTAAATGCACCAGCAAAAGCACTATAAGTCCTGCTAGTGCAGCCCTAGCTTCCACGCGATTAAGCATGCCGAAATTTAGGCATGGAGAAGCTGGCCATCCGTAAAATAAACGCTTATAAACGTTTAAACCAAAGCTAAAAGATCGGGTAAATCACCGGCCAAAAAGGTGTGCGGCCTGTGGTTCTTTGAATGAAGACTTCCTGCCAAAGCGTGCCATAACACCCCGGTTAGCGCGGCTTGTAAAGGCAAAAGGCCTTGAGCCAAAAGAGCTGTAATGATTCCCGTCAATACATCCCCGCTTCCTCCTGTTGCCAAAGCAGGAGAGCCCAAAGAACAGTAGTACATTTTTCCAGAAGGTGAGGCTATGGCAGTAACTCCCCCTTTAAGTACTACCACAGCCCGGGTCTTTTGGGCAAAATCTGGCAGGGCCAACCATCTTTCTGCCGGAGTTTTTGGGCTTTTTCCAATAAGCCTGTCAAACTCCCCTGGATGCGGGGTCAAAATGCTGTTGTCGGGAAGAAACCTCAACCAAGTAGGTTCTTGAGCCAAAAGGTTTAAAGCATCGGCATCAAAAACCGTAGGAACAGCAGCCCTATGCATCCATTCTTTAAGCCAATTCTTGGTTTTATGCGCTGTTCCCAAGCCCGGACCTATTCCCAGGGCCTGTAATCCGGGTAAATCGGGCCAATTTTCAATAAAATGCTCACCTCCGACTAAGTACTGGACCTCAGGCACAAGAAGTCGAATACTTTCTGCTCCATTTTGGGGTCCCAAAGCAAAGCCCTTACCTGATCCGGCCCTCATCATTGCTTTTGTGGCTAAAGCCAAAGCACCCATGCTGTCTTTAGAACCACCGGCAATTAGGCCTGTCCCTGCGGTTCCTTTATGGCTGTGCTTGGTTCTATTGGGCAACCAAGCCTCCAAGTCTTCGGGTTCAAGCAATACATGTTGTGCTCTTGGCCATTGCTCCTCAATGGCTTGCGGGTGGAATGGAAGGGGCACCTCAATCAAATCGCCTACAAATGGATCAGCTTCGGCCGAAAGCATGGCGCGTTTGGGCCGATCTACCGTAAGGGTATATTTGGCCTTAACTGCCAGTCCGTCAAAATCCAGCAAATCCTCTACATCGGAAGGAAATCCCGAAGGAACATCAATGGAAAACACGGGTGCCCTTAGGCTATTTAATGCCTCAATTACTTTTCTGTAGTGCTTACGTACAGGTCCTTTAAACCCTGTACCAAACAGACCATCGACCCAGATCCTGCCTTCTTGAACCATAGGCACTGAACTTCCGGGCACAAAAGGAAGGCACCGCACCGGCGGACTTATGGATTGCAGGAGCCGAAATTGGGTTTTAAAATCAGAACTCCAAGCCTCAGGCGTATCCGGATACCAAAGCTCTACTTGCGCTCCAGCGGATAAAAATCGAGCCATGGCCAAGGCATCCCCGCCATTATTTCCGGGTCCGGCAAGAAAAGAGTACTTGGGTTCGTATCCCAAAGACTGAACCAAGTATTGGGAGCGGCGGGCCAAAAAGAATGCGGCCCGCTCCATCAAGGCTAAAGAAGAAATGCCCTCCAGCTCCATAGTTCGAGCATCTAAGGCTCGGGTTTCGTTTGCGGTAAATAATTGCTTCATGGGTTTTGAGCAAGTTCCAAAAATTGCCGATGCAAAGCAAGGACCTTAGGTGCTATGTCCTCTCCATTGGGGTTGCTTAAAGTATGGGTAGCAAAGCGCAATCTTTGTTCATCGTTCCATTGGCTTTGCAAGCGTTTCAACACTTCCTGCTCTGAGAGTCCATCGCGTTTCATTACCCGCTGAATACGTTGGTTTTCGGGGGCGGTAATCACCAAAATGGCTCGGCAGTCGCGATGAGCTCCGGACTCAATCAAAATTGCAGCTTCTCTAAGGACGTATGCCGGTTGGTTTAGGGAATCTTGCCAGGCTTTAAAAGCATGCTTTACTCGTGGATGAATAAGTCCATTGACCCATTCACGGGCTTTGGAATCAGAAAAAATGCGTTGGGCCAGTGCCTTTTTGTCTAAAGCCCCATGGGTATCTGTTAGGGACATCTTTAGGTGGTCTTCCAAAAGTTGAATCAAATGGGGATCCCGGTATTGGTCCTTGGCCACAGCATCGGCATAAAACACGGGAACGCCAAAGCTTTCGAAGGATTTCGCCACGGTAGATTTACCGCTTCCAATTCCCCCGGTCAAACCAACCACCATCATGAGTTTTTGCGTTTAAAAAGTTCCACCTTATGCGGTTCCAAACGAATAAGCTTAGGTCCTTCCTTGGGTTGTTGTACTTCCAGAGGGACATACCTTTTGTTTGAAGATGCTTCATAAAAATCTGCAAAAACTTTAATTCCAGAGATGTCCGGATTATCCATGGGTACCGAAACCCAAACTTGGGCAAAAGCCGGTTGAATTTCAAAGCCTTCCGG
>CAZJFM010000049.1:7938-17911 GCA_964545365.1 uncultured Candidatus Competibacteraceae bacterium
GCCTTGTCTTGTACCCAAACCTTTGGGCATAAAGGAAGGACCATTTGAACCAAGGGTTGCACGGGCCATTCCACCTGTTTGGGTTTTAAACTAAGCAGTTGAAGCGAGGAGGGAAGGTATTGGCCGACCCCCTCCTGCAATTCTTCTGAGCTCCAATAAAGTACGTTTGTACCTTCCTTGCCTTGCTTTAGGCTAGGACTATTTAATTGAAGCTTAGAAGGGTTCCAAAAATGTGTTATGTTTAAGCCAAGTAGGGCAAAGCCCGGGCCACGCACTCGGATTTGAATTTGGGGCTTTTGCTGTTTGTCTAAAACCCATCCTTGAGGAATAGAGCTAAGGTCAAGGGTGAGATTGAGGGTAGTTTGGTGGGTTTTATTTAAGGTTTGAAGAAACCAAAAAAGGGTACTGGTAGCCAGACAGATTAAAAAAATCAATCCGGCTTTTCCCCGTACCCTTTCAGGCCACTTCATTTCCCTTATTTAGTATCGGCAAGGGTTGCCGTATTTTCCATTGAAACCGCTGTTTTCTCCACGCGGAAACGTGTTTGATCCAGCACTTCAACAATGAAGGTTTTTTCTTCCACATCAATGATTTTTCCATGGATTCCGCCAACAGTAACAATGCGGTCGCCTTTTCCAATAGATTCTCTAAACTTCTTTTGCTCTTTGGCCTTTTTCATTTGAGGCCGAATCATAAAGAAGTAGAACACTACAAGGATAAGAACAAGAAAAATCAGTTGTTCGGGACCACCGCCTCCGCCTTCGGGGTTGGCCATTAAAATCAAGTGTTGTATCATGATGCGTCTTCGGGGGTTTCGATTTCTCCTTTTATAATCAATTCGGTTTCAATAGGATCTGTATTGGCAGTAATGGTTACCTTTTTCTCTTGCTTGCCCGATTTGCCGGTGGAGTCAAATACCACTTTAATTTCTCCGCTTTCGCCGGGTGAAATGGGCTCAGAGGGCCATTCTGGAACGGTGCATCCACAGCTTCCTTTGGCGTTGGCAATCACTAATTCGTGTTCACCGGTGTTGGTAAACACAAAAACATGTTCTGCCTTTTGGCCTTGTTGAATTACTCCGAAATCGTAGGTATCGTTTTCGAAGTTCATTTCGGTGGTTTGACCAACCACTTCGGATGAAACGGTGGCCTTAGGATCGCTTCCATTTCCTCCGCAAGAGGACAAAATTACGGCAGCAAAAACAGAGGCTGCAAACATGGTACGTGTACGCATGGGTTTATGTATTTGTTTGGGTTTACTTTTCAATTAATCCGCGACCGGTTTTTTGCACACGGCCTTGTTGTTTTAATTCTATGGCTAATTTATCTAAAATACCATTCACAAAGGCATTGCTTCGTGGGGTACTAAAGTATTTGGCCAAATCGATATATTCGTTCAAGGTAACTTTTACAGGTATGGAGGGAAACTCCAGAAGTTCAGAAAGCGCCATTTTCATGAGAATGATATCCATGAGCGCAATTCGCTCGATTTCCCAATTTTGGGCTTTATCCTTGACCATAACTTCATAACCAGATTCGTTCAAAATGGTTTTACGGAAAAGCTCCAAGAGGAAATGACGGTCTTCTTCTGCGTCTTTGTACAACCGTTGCAGTCGAATTCTGCCCTCCGGACGTAAATCCTTAAACGTCCGCATAATAGCGGCATTAACCACGAATAAATCGTCGGACCAATGGATGTTAAGCTCTTCGTACATGGATTCGAGCAGCTCTTCCTCAAACAACCAGAACTTGAACATTTGAAGCACGAACTCCTTATCTTCTTCGAATCCAGTCTGATCTAAGGCAATATAGCTCAAATAAAAGTCTTGCTGCCTCAGTTTTCGCCAAAGTTTTTGGGCGGTATCCTGATGAGCGGACCAAGAAACCTGGTGTTTTGCGCACGCTTTATTTAAGGACTCCATTTGACTTAGTTGCACCAAGACCTTATTTCGGGTAAAAGTGGTAGACTCTTGCAAGTCTAGTGCAGATGGTTGCATTTTTTGCCTTGCTTCATCCCGTTCTTTTAGTCCTTGGTGATGAAGCTCTGTAAGCAAGCTAACTTGGTACAGGTACAACTGATATATATCTTCTGCGGAATTAAGCAATTGCCTTTCAGCCAAACCTATATCGTGCTGTCCGGATTGAAAAAACGCATACAAGGCTTGCAATACTTTAACACGTAAATGCCTACGATTTAGCATGAATCTCCTTTCGTTCTTTAATAAACACCCTTGAACAGCTCCCAAAAGCTATTCGCTACAAAAATAGGTAAAAGTATTGGCCTAACTTAGCTTCTGGTGCGAAGCTGAGCCATGCTTTGAATGCGCTCTTGAGCAAAGCGAACGGCTACTTCCCCACTAAACACAAGGGATTCAGCAGATTCTTTGTGTATATTCCGTGTAACATCATAGATATATTCGGCTTTTTTCATGGCAACTTCTTTGTTGTAACCTACGATTTCGCCGTATACATTAATGAGCCCACCGGAGTTAATCAAAAAATCGGGAGCGTAAGCAATGCCTCGGTCCATGAGCATGGCTCCGTGTTTGCCTTCTTCTTGCAATTGGTTGTTTGCACCTCCGGCCACAATGGCACACGTTAAGGAGGGAATGGTATGGTCGTTTAAAATTCCGCCCAAAGCACAGGGCGCAAAAATGTCCATGGTTTGGGTAAAGACCGAATCAGGGTCAATTACCTTTGCTTGGGGAGCCACGGCCTGCACCTCTTTGAGGCGATCTTCAAAAATATCGGCCACCATAACTTCGGCACCTTCGTTTACCAAATGTTGTATGAGGTACCGACCTACATTTCCTGCACCTTGCACCACCACCTTTTTTCCATTAAGGTTGTCGCTGCCATACACATGCTTGGCCGAAGCTTTCATGCCCATATATACTCCGTAAGCGGTCACAGGAGAGGGGTCTCCACTGCCTCCCAAGTATTCTGGGAGACCGGTTACATGTCCGGTTTCCGTGTGGATATGTTCCATGTCTTTGGTTGACATACCCACATCTTCTGCGGTGATGTATTTGCCGTTGAGTGACTCCACAAACTTACCAAACCTGCGGAGTAGGGCCTCGTTTTTCATGGTTCTTGAATCGCCAATAATTACGGCTTTTCCACCCCCTAAGTTTAGGCCTGCAATGGAGGCTTTAAAGGTCATTCCTCTGGACAGGCGCAAGACGTCAAGTACGGCGTCTTCGTGCTTGGCATAGTGCCACATCCGAGTGCCACCCAATGCGGGTCCTAAAGTTGTATTATGAATGCCAATGATGGCTTTGAGCCCACTGGCCTTATCGTTGCAAAAAACCACCTGTTCGTGGTCCATTAGCTCCATTTGTTGAAGCACTCCTGAAGTTGCCACAGCAGGTTTTACCTCGATGTCCATGAAAAACCTTTGATTAGTGTACTTTTGGGACAGAAAAGCCTGCCCTGTTTCTGGCTGCTAAAGTACTTATTTTTTGATTTGCCTTGAGCAGGAAAGGCAAAAGCAACAAAGATTAACGGTTTTTATTGGTGGGATCGCTTAAAAGACTAAATCGCTTTTTTTGGAAATACCGTTACCGGCTGTTGTTGGGCATTTTATTTACCATTATATCCAACATTTTTGCCATTTATCCGGCCCGACTGGTTCGGGAATCGGTGGATGTTGTAGTAGAAAACCTGCACCTTTTCAGGCTGTTTACGGGTTCTGAGCTTTTGGAAGTAGGACGTTCCAGACTGCTGTGGCTGCTGCTTGGTTTTGCCGGCCTAATTTTTTTAATGGCTTTGCTCAAGGGGCTATTTCTATTTATGGTTCGACAAACCATTATTGTTACGTCCAGGCTTATTGAGTACGACATGAAAAACCAAATCTATGCCCAATACCAGGCCTTAGATTATGGTTTTTACAAACGAAATGCTACCGGAGACTTAATGAACCGCATTTCTGAAGATGTCTCCAGGGTACGGATGTATTTGGGACCTGCCGTGATGTACGGCATTAATTTACTGGTGTTGTTTGTGCTGGTGATAGGTACCATGTTGTCGGTGAGTCCTACCCTCACATTGTATGTGTTGATTCCCTTGCCGCTGCTTTCTTTGGCCGTGTATTTGGTAAATAGCGCCATTTTGAAGCGCTCCGAAGTGGTGCAAGCCCAGTTATCTAACATTTCTTCCTTTGTGCAGGAAGCCTTTTCCGGCATACGCGTACTAAAAAACTATGGGCGAGAAAGCATCTATGGAGGCATGTTCGAAGAAGGTGCAGAAACCTATCGACGTAGGAACTTAGATTTGGTAAAGCTCAATGCCTTCTTTTTTCCACTCATTATGATGCTCATAGGGCTTAGCACCCTACTTACCGTCTATATTGGTGGAGTGGAAGTATCTCAGGGAGGCATTTCTGCCGGGGTTATTGCCGAGTTTATCATTTATGTAAATATGCTCACCTGGCCTGTAGCCAGTTTGGGATGGATTACTTCCATCATTCAACGGGCGGCAGCTTCGCAAAAGCGCATCAACGAGTTTTTGGATACCGAACCTGCCATAGTTTCGCCCGGAGGAGGGGCACGCGTATTAAAGGGGGAACTCGAATTTGACAAGGTTTGTTTTACCTATCCTGATACAGGCATTCAAGCGCTTAAGGAAGTGAGCTTTAAACTCAAGCCCGGAGAAACGCTAGCCATAGCCGGGCGCACCGGATCCGGAAAAACCACCCTAGCCCAGCTCGTGATGCGGTTTTTTGATCCGGAATCCGGAACCATTCGGGTAGATGGAGTCGATTTAAAAGATTGGCCTTTGGAAAGCTACAGAGAGGCTATAGGCTATGTGCCCCAAGAGGTCTTTTTGTTTTCGGACACCATTGCCCAAAACATTCAGTTTGGCTTGCATAGAAGCAATGAATCAGAAGATGCACTATGGAAACGCATGGAGCAAAGTGCCGAACAAGCAGCCATTCATGATTCCATACTAGAATTTGCCAAAGGCTACCAAACCCGATTGGGGGAGCGAGGCATTACCTTGAGCGGTGGACAAAAACAGAGGATAAGCATTGCCCGAGCCATTATAAAAGAACCGGCATTGCTCATTTTTGACGACTGTTTATCGGCAGTGGACACCGAAACCGAGGAGAAGATTTTGGGGCATTTGAGAAACATCATGAAAGATAGAAGCACCTTATTGATATCTCACCGGGTTTCGACCTTAAAGGATGCCGACCGCATTTTGGTATTGGACGACGGAAAAGTTGCCGAAGAAGGAAGCCACGAAACCCTGTTGGCCTCCGGAGGATTGTATGCCGAAATGTATGAAAGGCAGCAGAGGGAAAATCAGAAATCTAAGGGCGCCTGACCGAACGGATACCCGCCCTTCTGAAAGGCATTGGCCAAAGGAGGGTTGCAGGAGTGGCGCGGTAGCAAACTCCCTGCAGCCCCCTGTGGCCTGCCTTTTGGAAGGGCGCGTAGCAGGGAGGGCAGGATTACGCCCCCAAAATTCATTAAGCCTAAGCTCCCCTTTCGTATATATATTTTGATATATTTGAATGGATATACACGAGGCGCTTATGCAGGACAAGTACAATAACCACCGTCCGGAAAAGTTTTCGAAACCGGTTCGTGCCGGGAAAAGAACTTATTTTTTTGACGTAAAAGCTACGCGGGACGAGAATCTGTTCATTACCATTACCGAAAGCAAACGCAAATTGCGGCCGGATGGCAGCTTCTTTTACGAAAAACACAAACTTTTTCTTTACAAAGAGGACTTAATTAAGTTTGCCGATGGCTTGCAAGAGGTAATGGATTATGTTCGTGAAAACAATCCTACCCCTGTCGAAGAGCAAGTTTACGTGCCTCGAGAACACGATGACCAATACCACGAAGGAGGAAACTTCGACGATTTGTAAGTCCTCCCTTCTACGCTTCCTTTGGCTTCTTCCCTTGGCCTTTAGGCACTTGTCTTGGGTTCAAGACTGACCTTTTATTGCTATTGTTTTTTTGCCGGAGGCTGCGCTTGGTCCTCCCCTTGGGCGTTGTTCACAATTTTTCCACAAAGCAAAGTCGCCCGCCTGCTTTGCGTAACTTTGGCCTTATGCCCTTTGGGCAAGTCTGGTACTTTTTGCTTTGGCCAAATCCGTAGAAGCATCGAAGGCAATGCCTTGATTTGCCTGGCCTGCCCTTTTTTTTAAAGCATTAGTCCAAGACTTAGCACGGTTAAGGGCTACCAAACAAAACGAACGCTATGCCCAGTTTCAATCACCTGCATGTGCACACCCAATTTTCTCTGTTGGACGGTGCCGCCGATATTGGCAAACTCTACGATAAAGCCCAAAAAGATGGCATGCGCGGCTTGGCCATAACCGACCACGGCAATATGTTTGGTGCTTTTCAGTTTGTGGCTGAGGCTTGGAAACGTAAAGATGCCCAAGGCAACCCTTTGGTTAAACCTATTGTAGGCTGTGAATTTTATTTGGTGGCGGATCGGCACAAAAGGCAGTTTACCCGCGAAGAAAAAGACATGCGCTACCACCAACTGTTGTTGGCCAAAGACGAAATTGGCTACCAAAACTTGTGCAAGCTATGTTCCTATGGATTCATGGAAGGAATGTATGGCAAATACCCGCGTATTGACAAAGAATTGATACTTCAATACCACGAGGGACTTATTGCCACCACCTGTTGCTTAGGAGCTGAAATTCCAAGAACCATACTTCGCAAAGGTGAAGCCGAGGCCGAAAAGCTTTTTAAATGGTGGTTGGACTTATTTGGGAAGGACTATTATGTAGAAATTCAACGCCACCAAATTCCCGATCAAGAAAAGGTGAATGAGGTATTGCTGCGCTTTGCCGCCAAATACGAAGTGCCTGTGATTGCCTCCAACGACAGCCATTATGTGGACCAGCAAGACGCCAATGCCCACGATATTTTGCTTTGCATAAATACCGGCGAAAAAAAAAGCACCGAAAAGCTGACCGAGTTTTCGGACGACGACTCTTCGATTAAAGGCAAGCGCTTTGCCTTTTACAACGATCAATTCTTTTTTAAGACCACCGGCGAAATGGAACAGGTGTTTTCGGATTTGCCCGAAGCACTCGACAACACCAATCAAATTGTAGATGCGGTAAAACCTTTGAACCTGTTCAAGGATATTTTGCTGCCCAACTTTCCAATTCCGGCTGAGTTTGCAGATCAAAATGCCTATTTGCGGCACCTTACCATGGAAGGAGCCAGAGACAGGTATAAGGAAATCAGCGCCGAAGTAGAAGAACGGCTCAACTTTGAGCTCTTTACCATTGAGCAAATGGGCTTTGCCGGCTATTTTCTTATCGTAGCCGATTTCATTAAGGCCGGACGAGAACTGGGCGTACTTATTGGCCCGGGGCGGGGTTCTGCCGCAGGTTCGGCGGTGGCTTACTGCATTGGCATTACCAATATTGACCCCATCAAATACGATTTGCTGTTCGAACGATTCCTAAATCCGGAACGTAAGAGCATGCCCGATATCGATACCGATTTTGACGATGCAGGCCGCCAAAAGGTTATAGACTATGTAGTAGACAAGTACGGCAAAAACCAGGTAGCCCACATCATTACCTACGGCTCCATGGCCGCAAAAATGTCCATTAAAGACGTGGCTCGGGTCATGGACCTTCCCATTGCAGATTCCAATGCTTTGGCCAAACTGGTGCCCGACAAGCCCGGAATTAAACTCAACCGGGTATTGCATGCTCCCTTAACCGGAGCCGACAGCCTAAAGGAAAAAGAAAAACTGCAAGAAGACGATTTAAGTGCCGTTAAAAAACTTAGAGAAATTTACGAACGCCCCGGAAAAGAATCGGATATACTTAAAGAGGCTGTAATTCTTGAAGGTTCGGTTAGGGGCACAGGCATTCATGCCGCCGGAGTAATTATTGCTCCTCAAGACCTAACCGATCTTATTCCCGTAGCTACCGCCAAAGACTCCGACCTCTTGGTGACCCAATACGACGGGTCTGTGGTAGAAGATGCCGGGGTAATTAAAATGGACTTTTTGGGCCTCAAAACCCTGTCCATTTTACGCGATGCGCTTGAGCTTATTCAGGAAAATCACAACATTACTATTGACCTGGATAACCTCCCTTTAGATGACCAAAAAACCTTTGAACTTTACCAAAAAGGGGAAACCAATGCCACCTTTCAGTTCGAGTCCAAAGGCATGCAAAAGTACTTGAGGGAACTTAAACCCGACCAGTTTGAGGACCTCATTGCCATGAACGCCCTTTACCGTCCGGGGCCCCTAGAATACATTCCCGAATTTATTGCCCGAAAGCACGGCAGAAAACCCATTACCTACGACCTGCAAGAGCAAGAAGAGCTGCTCAAAGAAACCTACGGTATTACCGTGTATCAGGAACAGGTAATGCTGCTCTCCCAAAAGCTGGCCGGCTTTAGCAAAGGTCAGGCCGACACCCTGCGGAAGGCCATGGGAAAGAAGAAAAAGGACGTATTGGATGAGCTCAAGACCTTGTTTATGCAAGGTTGCGAAAAGAATGGCTTTGACCTTAAAGTCTGCGAAAAAATTTGGACCGACTGGGAGGCCTTTGCCAGCTATGCCTTTAACAAGTCGCACTCCACCTGCTACGCCTTTGTGGCCTACCAAACCGGCTACCTCAAAGCCCACTACCCTGCCGAATACATGGCCGCCGTCTTGTCCAACAACCTCAACAACATGGACAAGCTCATCTTCTTTATGGAAGAGTGCCGGAGGTTGGGCATTGCCATTTTAGGACCGGATGTAAACGAATCTAAACTCCGCTTTGCCGTAAATAAAAAGCAGCAAATTCGCTTTGGCTTAGCCGCTATTAAAGGCGTAGGCGAAGCAGCGGTGGAAGCCATTGTAGAAGAGCGAGAAAACCATGGCCCCTACCAAGACATCTTTGACTTCATTAAGCGGGTGAACCTTAGGGCCGTTAACCGAAGAAACATTGAGCAGCTGGTCTTGGCCGGAGCTTTGGACAATTTAGGACCCTTGCATCGTGCGCAGTACTTTGCCGCCGCCGGTGGAGCCGAACATACCGTGCTTGAAAAGCTGGTGCGTTGGGGCAATACCTTTCAACAGCAGCAAGCCCAGGCGGCCAATAGTCTTTTTGGCGACATGCAAGACGTTGCCATTAGCACCCCCGAAATTCCGGACACCGAACCCTGGACCGAACTTCAAGCCTTGGCCCAAGAAAAGGCCGTTACCGGATTTTACCTGAGCGGACACCCCTTAGATGAGTTTCGGATGGATTTGGATTTGTTTTGCAGCCACAGCCTCAAAGAACTGTCTGATTTGCAAACCCTCAACGGCAAAACCGTTCAATTTGCAGGCATTCTTACCGACGTGCAGCACCGCCTAAGCAGAAACGGCAAAAACTTTGGCATTCTCACCCTCGAAGACTTTCAAGGCAGCACCGAATTGGCCCTTTTTGGAGACGATTACCTAAAGTTTAAACACTTTATGGAAACAGGTGCCTTCTTATATTGCACCGCACAAGTGCGGCCAAGATTTAGAGACAGTGAGCAACTCGAACTCAAAGTGCAGCAAATCGAGCTTTTGCAAGACATTCGTAACCGCAAATTAAAAGCGCTCAGGCTGCGCATGCAGCTCAACGATGTGCAAAAACAAAACATTGACCGACTCAAAGCGCTTTTGGATCAATTTCCGGGCGACATCCCCTTGCAGCTCCAAGTAGTGGATTGGGAAGGGGAAATTTCCACCCAGCTCAAAAGCCAGCAGGGAGGTGTAGAGCCAACAAATGCCCTGTTTAAGGCCCTTGAAGCCATGCCTGAAATCGAAATCCGACTCAGTTAATGGGTTAATAAACACTAAATGGGCAACCCTATCCCCCATTTTTCGTATTTATGTACCAACAAACAACACGTTATGGCACTTGAAATAACCGACAGCAACTTCGAAGAACTCGTAAAAGGCTCCGACAAACCCGTATTGATTGACTTTTGGGCCGAATGGTGTGGCCCTTG
>CAZJFM010000050.1:0-15698 GCA_964545365.1 uncultured Candidatus Competibacteraceae bacterium
TATGGGCAATTGGTAACCGACAAAGTACTTTGGTATAGGCCGGGACGCATGCAAACGCCGGACCAAGTGCTCGGTCCCAAAGAAGTGTGCGAAAAATTTGATTTGGAGCGTCCGGAGCAAGTAATTGACCTGCTTGGGCTCATGGGCGATGCCGTAGATAACATTCCGGGAATTCCCGGAGTGGGGGAAAAAACCGCCGTAAAGCTGCTCAAGGAATTTGGTTCTATGGAAGCCATTTTGGAGCGGGCCGATGAAATCAAAGGCAAGTTGGGCGAAAAAGTGCGCGAAAACAAGGAACAGGCCCTTTTGTCCAGACAGTTGGCCACCATCATTATCGATGTACCCATCGATTTTGATCCCAAAGCCTTGCATGTAGACCCTCCGAACGAGGAAGCCCTAAGGGAAGTTTTTACCGAATTGGAATTTCGCAATTTGGCCGAGAAGATTTTGGGAACCAGTATTGCCCCTCGTCAATTGGATTTGTTTTCGAGCCAAGAACAAGCCACAGGAGAGGAGGAATCGGCGGTCGATGTGCAAGCACCCAAAACCTTAGAAGATTGGCCCCACCAATATTTTACGGTGCAGGATTCCCATTGGATAGAAGACCTTTTGGCCTTGCTTCACAAGCAAGAGCGCATTTGTTTTGATACCGAAACCACGGCCTTGCATATTATGGATGCCGAGTTGGTGGGCATGGCTTTTTCCATAAAACCGGGCCAGGCCTACTACGTGCCGGTGCCCGAAGATAAAAAGGCGGCAAAAGAACTATTGGCAAAGTTTCGTCCCCTTTTCGAACGTGAGGACCTGGAGTGGATAGGCCAAAACCTTAAGTATGACCTTTCGGTGATGGCGCAGCATGGCATGGCCATCAAGGGCAAGTTGTTCGATACCATGCTGGCGCATTACATCATGCAGCCCGAACAGCGCCACAATATGGACTATTTGGCCCTTACCTATCTGGGCTATGAAGCCATTCCAACCAGCGAATTGCTGGGGCCCAAAGGGAAAAACCAAAAAACCATGCGGGAAGTACCTTTAGAAAAGGTGGCTACGTATGCCTGCGAGGATGTGGATGTAACCTTGCAATTGGCCCAACGCTTTGCTCCGGAATTGGAGAAAGTAAACGGTCAAGAGGTGTTCTTAAAAGCAGAAATGCCCTTAATTCGGGTGCTGAGTTCTATGGAGCAAGAGGGCGTTGCTTTGGACAAAGAGGCCTTGGCCCTAATGTCCAAGGAATACCAGAAAATCATCGATAACACCTATGTTGAAATTCAGGAGTTGGCCGGCATGGAATTCAATCCCGGTTCTCCCAAACAATTGGGCGAAGTGTTGTTCGATCACCTCAAGCTCGACGAAAAAGCCAAGAAAACCCGAACCGGCCAATACAGCACCAACGAAGAAACCCTCAAAAAGATGGAAGGCAAGCACCCCATCATTGCCCATATTTTTGAGTGGCGCGAGCTTCAAAAGCTCAAAAGCACCTACATTGACGCCCTTCCTGAGCTGATTCACCCACGCACCGGCCGAATCCATACCAGTTATAACCAAGCGGTGGCCGCTACCGGACGCCTCAGTTCGCAGCACCCCAATTTGCAAAACATTCCCATACGCACCGAGCGGGGAAGGCTCATACGCAAGGCCTTTGTGCCCCGAGGTGAGGAGTATAAATTGCTGGCGGCGGATTACAGCCAGGTTGAGCTACGCATCATTGCCGAGCTAAGCGGCGAAACCCACATGCTCCAAGCCTTTAGAGACCAAGAGGATATCCATGCCGCTACGGCAGCCAGAGTGTTTGGGGTTGGACTGAATCAGGTGGACAAAACCATGCGTTCCAAGGCCAAAATGGTGAATTTTGGCATTATTTATGGCATTTCGGCCTTTGGTCTTTCTCAACGATTGGGCATTGCCCGCAAGGAAGCGGCCGAAATCATCGACGCTTATTTTGAGCAATATCCGGGAATCAAAGCCTATATGGATCGGCAAATTGAGTTTGCCCGCAAGCATGGGTATGTCGAAACCATATTGGGACGCAGGCGCTACCTGCCCGACATTCAATCGGGCAATGGAACCGTACGCGGCTTTGCCGAAAGAAATGCCATAAATGCTCCCATTCAAGGATCTGCTGCCGACATAATAAAGCTGGCCATGATTCGGCTTTTTGAAGCCATGGAAGCCGAAAAGCTCAAAAGCCGCATGGTGCTTCAGGTGCACGACGAACTGGTTTTTGATGCCCATGTAAGCGAGTTGGATGCCTTGGAAAGTCTGGTAAAGGAGCACATGGAACAGGCCTATGCCATGGAAGTACCCTTGGTGGTAGAGGTGAATTCCGGCAACAATTGGCTGGAGGCTCATTGATGGGTTGGGGCCATTGGATTTGGAACGTGGCGTGCTGGCGCAGACGCAGTAGGAAGAGGTTGCTTATCTTTGAAGGAAACCCATGCTTGGGGGAGGCTCAGGCAAAAAACGAATGGAATTAAGCAAAAGCTAGCCTGTTTATGGGAATTTGGATGCAAGGTCTTGCTTTTTTTGTAGCCTGTGGCTTGGGAGGCTTAAGTCGTTGGGGCATTCAGCACCTGGTTTGGAGCTTGGCCCCGCTTCAATGGAGAGGCTTTGGAACCTTAGCGGCAAATATTTTGGCTTGTTTTTTGGCCGGTTTGCTCGTGTCTCTTCCCTGGGTTCAATCCAACCATCGATTGTTTTTGGTAAGTGGTTTTTGTGGCGGGTTTAGCACCTTTTCTGCTTTTGCACTAGATCACTTAACCTTAGCTAAAGGCCAGCTGCCGGCGGCTTTTGGACTTCTTGCGCTTCATGTACTATTAGGTTTGGCCTCCGCAGCCTTGGGACTTTGGCTGGGAAGGCAGGTCTAAGCGCGGAATAGCGTATTTTTGTAACATGACACAGAAACGATGGAAACTGGTCCCCCCGGTTGCCCAAGAAGATGTGGAACAACTGGCTTCGGCCATTCATGTGAATCCCTACTTGGCCAAAATATTAGTGCAGCGAGGCATAAAAAGCTTCGACGCCGCCAAAGCCTTTTTTAGACCAAGCTGGGAGCACTTGCATGACCCATTGACCATGAAAGGCATGGATAAAGCCCTGGAAAAACTCCATGAAATCATGGAGAATAAGGGCATGATTCGCTTTTATGGAGATTATGATGTAGATGGAACCACCTCGGTTTCTATGATGTGGTATCATTTTAAACAGCATCTGGGCTACGAAAACGTAGACGTCTATATTCCTGACCGTTATAAGGAAGGCTATGGAATTTCTATGCAAGGCATTGACCATGCGCTGGATTCCGGAGTGGAGCTCATGGTAGCGCTGGATTGTGGCATAAAGGCAAAAAAAGAGCTGACCTACGCAGCCATGAAAGGCCTGCCGGTGATTGTATGCGATCACCACAACCCCGGCGAGCATTTGCCTCCGGCATTGGCCATTTTAAATCCAAAGCAAAGCGACTGTTCATACCCTTTTAAAGAACTCAGCGGTTGTGGGGTGGGTTTCAAGCTACTTACAGCCCTTAATCAGTCTTTTGGTTTAGCACAAACCGGGCTTCGGGAAGCCCTTCAATTTGTTGCGGTTTCTACCTGTGCCGATATTGTAGAAATGCAGGGCGAAAACCGAATTCTTACTTCACTTGGTTTGGCGGAGCTGAACCAAAGCCCGCTGCCCGGTTTTAGAGCACTTATGAACGAATACCCCAACATCTCCCAATGGAGGGTCAGCGATGTGGTGTTTCAAATAGCTCCTAAAATTAATGCTGCCGGACGCATGGCCCATGGCTTTGGTGCGGTGCAACTGCTCTGTTCGGAGGAGGTAGATGAAGAAACGCTTACCCGAACCAAGGAGATTTTGGAGCAAAACAAAGACCGGCAAAGCTTGGACAAAAGCATTACCGAGGAGGCCTTACAATTGTTGGAAAGTCCCGAAGAACAAAAAAAGCTTAGTACCGTGGTAGCCGGCGAAGATTGGCACAAGGGAGTGGTGGGCATTGTGGCTAGTCGACTTATAGAAAAGGTGTACAGGCCAACGGTGGTTTTAACCAAACACAACCATAAGCTCACAGGCTCCGCCCGAAGTGTGGAGGGCTTCGATTTGTATGCGGCATTGTCGACCTGCTCCGACCTGTTCGAGAGTTTTGGTGGGCACCGTCACGCGGCGGGTTTAACCTTTGACCCAAAGCATTTGGAGGAATTCAAGCTACGCTTTGAGGAGGCGGTTGCCCATTCCTGGCCGGAGGAAAACCGCTTGGCCACCCAGCATATTGACTTAGAAAGCCCGCCCCAGCATTGGAACGGCAAATCATTTGCGGTATTGGACCAAATGGAGCCTTTTGGGCCAAAAAACTTGCGTCCTGTGTTTAAAAGCGGGCCCCAAAAGGTCTACCCGAATTCGGCCCGAATTCTAAAAGAGCAGCATTTGAAATTCGTTTTGGAGCATCCCAATGCCGATGGAGAGTTTTTAGAGGCCATTGCCTTTGGTTTTGGGCATCTGGAACCCGCGTTAAATAAAGGCGCAACTTTTGAAATGGCCTATAGTTTGGAGCAAAACGAATGGAATGGTCAAAAAAGGCTACAAATTTTTGTTAAAGATGTGGTGTTGTTGACCAATTAAAATGTATATTTGTAACGTTGTTTATGAGAAACCTAATTCTCATTCGTTCTCAACATAAATCGAACTTGTTCGGTTGCCAAACGAAACAAAAATTCAGCCAAGGCGTTTAAGAAGCAGGTTGATTACAATATTTAAGATTTGGATGGTTAGGGTTGATTAAGAAGCAGCCTCCCCGCTTGGGGAGGTTGTTTCTTCTTTTATGCCTACCGATATTTGATTATGAAATTTGTTTGGCTAAACGGTCAAGGCGCTAAAAAAGCCGCCATTACCACAGGAGCAATCCTCATTGTTTTCTCTCTTCTTGTTTTTATATTCCCGGAGTTTTTTGCCTTTGTCTTTGCCGGTATTGTGCTTCTTTTGGGCGTAGGGCTCTTTTTTGCCGGGCTAAATATGCCCCAAAAACCTCCCCAACCTTTCCACCAATCCTACCGTCAGCAGCAACAACGACAAGATACCGAAGATGGATCCTTTGAAGAGCTGCCTTAAGTCGCTTGCCCTCCTTTGCTTATTCGGGGCTTGGTGGCCCTTAAGCGCAAGGGCACAGAACAGCTACCGCCTAGAGTGGGGCAACCCTATGCGTTTTTCATCGGCTCAAGAGCTCGATCAAATGCTGCTGCTGCCCGACTCCAGCCCGGCATGGATTGTGCTCAAATACCCAACCCTGGGCTACCACTCCGCTACCTTATACCGCTTCCAAAAAAACAACCCAGGCCTGAAAAGCTTCCTCCGGTTTCATCATGGCAAAACGGTGCGCAAAGCCTCCCAACTCTACAAACCCAAATACGCCGGAATTTCCGTTACCGGCGACCACTTACGTTTTTTTTATACCGCTTACGATCCAACCCGCGACCGAACCCTGGCCTTTGTGCAAAAGTTAGCACCTTCCGGCCAGGCGATTGACCGGCCTCAAATCTTATCCAAAGAAAAGTCGCCTTCGGCATTATTGGCGGCAGATTACCTGTTTGTGCCCTCCAACAACCGACGGCATTTTGCCCTTATTAGCCGACAAAGCCCCGAAAAATTTCAAGGCGAAGTATGGGAAATTACCGTCTTTAATGCTTCTATGGAGCTCTCTTGGACCAACACGGTTCAGGTGCCTTACCGTAGCCAGGAACTCGACCATATTGAATTTAGCCTCGACTCCCTCGGAAACCTGCGTGCCTTAAGCCGCATTTTCCCGGGACGTCAACAGCGTAAATCTTTGCAGCTTAACCAACGCCATCCCTTTTATGCGTTCTTTAGTTTCTTCCCTCAGGACTCCTTGGGCAGCTTTCACCACAGTCGACTCCTTTTTGATTCGCCCTGGATACAGCAACTGCGCTTCTTTACCCAAAAAGATCAGTCCCTGCGCTTTGCCGGCTTCTACGCGCAAAACCCCGGCGACCCTTCCGAAGGACTCATTACTTTTGAGCTAAGGCCCAAAGACACCCTTCCTTCCAATATGCTTAAGCATCCTTTTGAGTTTGGGTTTTACGAAGCACTAAGGCCTCCCGGACTTTCCCTGGCCAACGGTCAAGACGAGTCCGCTTTAATTCCCCGAGCCTTGCTTCCCCTCAGCGATGGAAGCGCCGCTCTTTTGGCCGAACAAAGCCTGCTCACCGAATCCTGCCATACCGATTACCGAACGGCGCGTCAGTATTGCAGCTATACTTGGTTCTACAACGATATTTATCTCTTTTATTTGTTGCCCGATGGAACCCTTAAATACAAAGTAAAGCTGCCCAAACGGCAAATGACCACCGACGATCAGGGGGCCTTTTCTTCCTTCCTGTATTTTCGCTACAACAACGCCCTTCACTTATTCTGGCTCGACCACCCCAAGAACAAACTCAGCGACCAAAACGATTTGCGCTACATGAACAACCCCAAAAAAGCGCACATCGTGCATTGGACCCTGCCCTACAAAGGCATCCCCAAAACCCAAACCTACGCCCTTCCCCAAAAGTCCGGCAAAACCATTGTGCCCATGTTTCGCGAATTCTTGCTTTTGCCCGGCGGCAAGGTTTTCCTAAGCGGAGTACACCGCAAAAAACGGGTTCCGGGCATGCTCTTGCCGGAAAACAAGTGATGGGCCCTCCTTTTTAGAAGATTAGAAATTCTATCCGCCCCATGCCTGCGGCCTCCTAAGCCCAAGAGGCGGGAGGCTAATTGTTGCCGGGCGTTCCGCAAAGCTCCACACCGGCAGCAAAAGCCTCCCAAGCCTATTGGACTCAGGGGGTCCTCCGTCCGGGCGGGGGGCCATGCTATTAACATCCTTGAACCTTTCGACCGACTTTATTTGGGAGGCAAGGGAATATCCCAAGGGTCGGTCCATGTTTTATCGCTTAAAGGGTTTCGGCTGCGTGCGTCAAGCACTTTCCATCGGCCTTTTTCGCGCACCAATATGTAGTGGTTTTGCCGTGCATCCAGGGCATATAAGCCATCTTGATAGCTAAAGGAAACCACAGGCGCACCAAACCAACTTTTGTTTTCAATAAGTCCAAGCTTTCCTTTGCGCCATCCTAAATAGGCATAGACGGGGTGGTGCACTTGCACCAAGCTGTCAAACATCATAGGTAAGACCTCGGGAGGGTCGGCGTGTTTATTAAAGACGCCCCACTGCTTGCTTCGGGGGGAGCGGGCAAAAAACAAGCCACTAAATACGCCTGTTTCTCGATCCGGCAAAGGAATAATGGAATCGGCATCCGCAAGCTTGCGCAAAGCCTCACGCTCTTTGGGCAGGGTCATGTCATGGTCTTGCGCCCTTAAGGTGAAACCCGCTGCCCAAAAAATAAACCAACTGCAGATGTAATAGATGCTGCGCATGCCAAAATTCTATGCTTCAAAGTACGGGATTCTGTAATGAAAACAAAGCCCGGCTTTATTTGCGCATTTTGGGCTTGGTATTGAAGTTGTCCACTTTTCTAAATACAGCCTCCAGAGGCTTTCCTTTGAGTTTGGAAGCAACATCTCCTCCTTCAATGGCTTCTTTCACCAAGGGGAGCACGGCTTCGTAAGCCTTAAGGGTGTATTCAATGTCTTGGTCGCTGTGGGCTGCCATCATATTGTGGTTGCCTTGCCAAAGGACCCCTCGTTTTACCATTTCTTGTTGGAAATAGGCTTTGACTTCCAAAGCATTGCCTGCCGCAGGTAGCAAAGCAACCGTGGTGCGGCAAGGATATCCTTTGCACAGGGTATAGGCTTCCATTCCAAACTTAGACACCAAGGCGTTGTAGCCATCCATGAGTTTTTGGCCTTTACGGGCCAGGTCTGCCGGAACGTCATGCTTTTCCAGCTCGTCCAAGGTTGCTAAGGTTGCTGCCAAAGACAAGGCTTCTCCACCAAATGTGGTAAAGAAAAAGACATCGGTATTGAAATGATCCATTACGTCTTTTCTTCCGGTCAAGAAAGCAATGGGCATGCCGTTGGCTACTGCTTTAGAATACACGGCCAAGTCGGGCTTAATGCCAAAATAGGCTTGCGCTCCACCTAAGGCCAGCCTGAAGCCGGTCCACATTTCGTCAAAGATGAGCAAGGTGCCGTTTTCTTCGCAAAGACGGGCAACCTCTTCTAAATAGCCATCCTTTGGCTTATCAAACACAAAAGGCTCCAAAATAACGGCAGCAACGTCTCCGTCTAAGGCTTCTTTTAAGGAGTCAATGTTGTTGTAATCAAAGGTATTGGTCAGGTCTTTTACGGCTTCGGGGATTCCGGCATCTCGTGTGGTTACGCCAATATACCAGTCGTGCCAACCATGATAACCGCAACACAACACCCGCTCGCGGCCGGTAAAGGCACGCGCAATGCGAATGGCGGCGGAACATACGTCGGCTCCTGATTTGGAAATACGTACCGATTCGGCATTGGGTATGATTTGTTGTAAGCGCTCCACTACGGTGTATTCCAATTCGTGCATCAGCGAAAAGGTAATGCCGTCTTCCAGCTGGGCACGAATGGCCTCATCTACCGCAGGCCAAGCATAGCCCAAAGAAAGTGGTCCAATACCTGCATTCCAGTCCAAATATTCGTTGCCGTCTACATCCCACACTCGGCTTCCCTTTCCCTTTTTGAGGTAAATAGGACAAGCTCCGAGGCTGTACTGGCCGGGGCCTTTGGCTAAGGTTTGGGTTGGAGGGGCCATGCATTGTAAGGCCTTTTCATAGATTTCGAGCGAGCGGCTAATGGTTGGGTAGTCGTTTTGTAGGGATACGGTATTCGGCATATGGTAGTTTTTATTCTACAAAAGGAAGGGTACTGCCTGTTTCCTTGGCGGCATTGCCTAGTGAGGCCAGTACGTGTTCTTTATTAAATGCAATGTTCATTTGCTCTAGGATGCGCACAGCCATTTGTGGCCCTGTAAATCCTTCGTAACGGAGCACTTCGGTAAGCAGTCCGGGTTTAAACCAGCGTTGATCTAGGGCTATGGAGTGCACCTGGGCAGTGCGCTGCTTGTCGAGCAACCACTCGGCAATGATGCTGTAAAGCCCACCGATTTTAAAGTGGTCTTCTACCACAAAAATGGGTACACCCGAAGCGGTGATTTCGCTTAAAAATGCTTCATCTATGGGGACTAAACTGCGCATATTGGCTATGCCTACAGAAAGCCCCTGCGATTCGAGCAGGTCTTTGGTTTTGAGTACCTCTTCGAGCAGCATGCCATGCACCAAAATCCAAAGGTCTTTGCCTTCTTGCAAGCGCTCGGCTTTGCCGATTTTAAAGGGCTGGTGTGCCGTAGCTCCGGGACGCGTATTCACCCTTAAGTAGGCAGGGCTTGGGCTGTCCCAAATGGTTTCCAACATGCCTACCATGTCTTCGTTGTCGGCGGGGCTAAACACCTGCATGCCGGGAATGCCGCGCATGAGACCAATGTCTTCTATGGCTTGGTGGGTAGGTCCGTTGCCATCGGACAGCAGGCCGGGTACAAAACTCGAAAGCTTAACCGGAAGTCCCGGAATGCCAATATCGGTGCGAATAAACTCAAAGGCCCGCATGGTTAAAAAAGAACCCAAGGCATGCACAATGGGGCGTCTGCCGCGGAGGGCAAGGCCTGCCGAGGCACCAATCATGGTTTGTTCTGTAATGCCGGTGTCTATGAGCCTGTCGCCTAAAATGGGAGGCAAGCTCCTAATGAGTGCACGGTTCTCAGCGGTCATTACGACCACCTCTTCGTTGGCCAGTGCGTAATCGCGTATGCGTTCTTCGTAAGTCATGCCTGTTGGAGTCTGCTGCGAAGGTACAAAAAGGGAAAGACCCTACACATCGAAACCTTTCCGGCCGATTATAGAAAAGACGCCCTTGGCTTTGGCACGGAATTGGTTACTTTGTATGTAAAATTTAGGTATGCTGCGCTTTTCTACTTTACATACGTTTGTTTTTGCCCGTTTTTCTTTTGGGGCAAGCGTGCTCCCTTTGCTTTTTTTAACCTTAGCCCTTCAGAGCTGCATGACGGCATCCAAGGCTTTTGAGCAAGGACGCTACAATCAAGCCATTCAGTTGGCCGCGGCAAAGCTCCATAAAAGACCCGGCGATGTAAAGCATACACAAATCATGGCCTCTGCCTTTCGAATGGCCAATGAGGCCGACTTTTCTCGTATTCGAACCTTGGAATTGAGCGATTCTCCGACCGCCTGGGAGAATATCCACAACATATACCGACAGCTAGAAAGCCGTCAAGCCATGGTAAAAAGGGCTTTAGATCAAGGTTCGAGGCTTTTGCCTTCCGACCAATTTACCTTTAGAGATTATTCGGCAGATTTGGCAGATTCTAAAAATCGTGCCGTAGAGGATTTGTACGTGGCGGCCCAAGAACTGCTGGCCAAAGCCAACCGCTTTGATGCCCGCACGGCATACGATAAGTTGCAACGTGTGCAACGGTTAAAGCCGGGCTATAAGGACTCAGAAAATCTGTTGCGCATGGCTAAGACTGCAGGAGTAACAAGGGTTATGGTAACGCTGCAGCCCACCGAAGGACTTTCCGTTCCGGTCGCGTTTGAAGAAGAGGTGCGGCGGATAGATCTGAGCGCTTTAAATACCCAATGGGTAGAGTTTACCCAAGTAGAAATTATGAACGAACCCAACCATTATTATATGGAAGTGAGGTTTGACCAATTTGTAGTTTCTCCGGAGCAAATTCGCGAGCGCAATTACGAAGAAAAGGCTCGGATAGAGGACGGGTGGGAGTACAAAAAGAATGCCGATGGGTCCATTGCCCGCGACACTTCGGGCAACCGCATTAAGGTTACCGTGTTTCGCGAGGTGAAGGTGCGTGTGCGTTTGTATCAGCAAATAAAAACAGCCTCTGCCCTAGGGAGCATTCAAATGGCCGATGGAAGTAGTGGTCAAATTTTGGCACAACGCAGGTTTTCGGGAGTGGCCGAGTTTTTGAACGAATGGGGTACCGCACGTGGAGACAGTCGGGCTTTGTCCAAACAAAGCCGCCGCGCAATAAATGGAAGGCGCCTAGCTTTTCCGGCGGATGCGGCGCTATTGCAACAAGCGGCACCTCAATTTAGGGCTCAGATGTTTAGCCAACTGCAGGCATTACGCAGCTTGGCCAAATAAAGGAGGCAATGTTTGTTCCGAAACCTTTTTTGGAAGACGGGGCAGGGGGCGCACGGAAAGCCCGGAGCCCCAAACCTTAGGGCAAAAGGAGCTGAAGCGGCTTGGAAAGCCCCTGCAAGCCCTATTTGCCCTTAGGTTTGGGGTGAGGACTTGGAGGAAGCACCCGGTTGCCCCCCAAAAGAAGCCAATGGAAATTTTGAGCAAAAAAAGACCCGACAAGTGCCGGGTCCAGGGTGTTAATTAAAGAACGAAGGAGAAAGAACGAAAAGAACGAAAAGAACGGTGCGCCTTAGGCGTCTTGATTTGAGGCTACCGCGGAGGCCAGTGTTTGGCCGGCACGGATAACGGCTGTTGGTTCTTGAAAGATGCCTTCGGCTTTCATGGTGAAATAACCCATGAAGGCTTCTTGCATGCTTAAGTTGGCAGATTTTAGCTGGTTGGAATTGGTAATGGTGCGTAAAAAAGCACGGTCGGCCAATACAATTACCTTGGGGTTTTGGGGCTTTAAGTGCCCGTCGCGCATGCCTTCCAGGTAAAATTGTTCCAACCATTCCAAGGAGAACTTTTTGAATGAATCGATGGACTCCCACTGTTCGGGGTGCGCTTGTTGCACGTCTTCCAAAAAGCGTCCGGAAATGTGTTGCAGGGCTCGTCCTACGATTTCGAGGGCATGTATGTAGCGGTCGTGAAAGGGCTTGCCAAACTCAAACAGTGCATCTTTGAATTGAGCGATTTCGGCGAGTTTGGTTTCGATGATTTCGGAAACCAACATTTCACGCGAGCTGAAATATTTGTAAAAAGTGGCTTTGCTGACGCCCACGGTGTGGATTACTTCGTCCATGCCCATGTGGCGGAACCCTTGACTCAGAAACATGGGAGCTAGGGTTTCAAGCCATTCTTGCTTTACTTTTGAGTCGTCTCTTCTAAATTTTTTTACTGGTCTTCTTCCCATAATGCTAAAAAGTAGGTTGCTTGGTTTGGATAAAAAGAACGATTTGCAACAAAAGGCATTTGCTTTGTATCTTTCTGTTATAAAGACAAGAGAGATGCCAAAGACGCTGCATTATTTTCCCGGATTTTTTTTCCCATTGCTGCTTTTGATTTCTATTTATCTGAAAAGCAACTGGTTATGGTCTGTTCCTTTGGCGGGTTTTTTGTTTATTCCTTTAATGGAACAGCTCATGCCGCGCGCACGAACGAATCCCAAGCCTTTGGAAGAGCCGGTTTTGAGACAAAACAAAGCCTTTGATTTTTTATTGTATGCCAATGTGCCGCTGGTGTATCTTTTGATTTTTTTAACGGCAAGGCATTTTATGAATTCTGAACTCCCTTGGTATTTGGCCATGGGCTGGCTTTTAAGCTTAGGTATGGTTTTGGGGGTGAACGGGATCAATGTGGCCCATGAGCTTGGGCACCGAAAAGAAAAAGGGCATCATGTGTTAGCTTTGGCTTTGTTGCTTCCTTCCTTTTACAACCACTTTTTTATAGAGCATAACCATGGCCACCATCGCTGGGTTTCTACGGATCGTGATCCGGCTTCTGCGCGGTTTAACGAACCCTTGTACCTGTTTTGGTTTAGGTCCATGGCAGGAACCTGGTTTTCGGCTTGGCGTATAGAGGCCCAACTGCTCCAAAAGCAAGGAAAGTCGAGTTTTTCTTTGCACAACCGCATGTTGCACTATGTGGCATTGCAATTGGGCTATGTGCTGTTATTGTACTTGGCATTTGGTCCGGTCCCTGCTGCCGCCTTAGTTTTTGCGGGGCTGGTGGGCATTTTAATGCTGGAAACGGTGAATTATATAGAACATTATGGGCTGCGTCGCAAAGAAACGGCCCCGGGGCGCTACGAACCCGTGCAGCCTTGGCACAGTTGGAACAGCGACCATGCCTTAGGTCGATTTGTTTTGTTTGAACTGCCCAGGCATTCGGACCATCATTACCGTGCGTCCAGAAAGTACCAAACCTTACGGCATCGCGAAGATGCCCCCGGCTTGCCCTTAGGTTATCCGGGGTCCATGCTTTTGGCCATGCTTCCCCCCTTGTGGTTTAGGCTTATGAATCCGCGCGTAAAAGCCCTTGAATTGGAACACCAACAGCTGCAAGGCTAGCAAGAAGTTCAGCACCGCGCGTATTCTTTGACTCGGTTATAGGAGCTGTGCTTACCTTAGAGCTATGAAACGCTTACTTGCCGAGGCGGGCTCAACCAAAACCCAGTGGGCGGCCACGGGCCTTCCTTTGATTTCCGGGCCTGGAATGAATCCCGGAGTACAAACCGCCGAGGAGTTGATGCAGGCCTTGCCGGATTCTTTGAAAAACTATTTGCCCGATGCCATCTACTTTTTTGGTGCAGGATGTTCCTCTCCTCAAGCCGAAGAACGGATTCAAAAGGTGCTAAACCTCTGGTTTCCTCAAGTGAAAACGGTGGTGCTGGGGCACGATATTTTGGCAGCGGCTGTGGCCTGCTGTGGAAATCAAGCGGGGATTGTGGGGATTTTAGGAACCGGAGCCAACAGTGCGTGCTTTGATGGAGTGCGCATCGTAGATAGCATAGCCGCTCCCGGCTATGTTTTTGCTGATGAGGGGGGAGGCACCTGGTTGGGCAAACATTTTCTTTTGGATTTTATGCGGGCAAAGCTTCCCGAAGCCTTGCACAGGGCTGCGCTTGAGCGCTTTCCTGATTTATCTGAGGCCTGGATTGTGGAACAGACCTACCGAAAACCCCGGCCCAACGCTTTTTTGGCAAGCTTTGTTCCCTTTTTGGCGGAGCACTTGGAGGGTAGCGATTATGTACAAAACCTAATAGAGGAGGGTATGGACGCCTTTTTTAAAGCCCATATCTTACCTTATACGGACCATCAGAAACTGCCGATTCATGCCGTGGGCAGCATAGCTTTTGTATTTTCGGCAGCGTTTTGGGCTTGTGCCAAAAAGCATGGATGCGTTCAGGGAACAATCATTCAGCGCCCCATCGATGCCTTGGCCAAGCATTATTCCATTGGCATAGAAGCATAATTATGCAGGAACTCCCTAAGAAAATTGCAGCCATAGACATCGGATCCAACGCGGTCCGTTTACTTATCTACCATATTTACCCCAACATGCAGGGTGAACTGGTTTTTAAAAAGTTTGCGCTTACCCGTGTTCCCTTAAGGTTGGGTGCCGACGTATTTGCCGACAACCGCATATCCAAAGTTAAAGCCCATTTGTTGGGAAAAACCATGCTGGCCTTTAAAAACTTATTGGAAGTGCATGGCATAGAAGATTGGAGGGCCTGTGCTACTTCCGCCATGCGTGAAGCGGAAAATCGGGAAGAAGTAAGGGCAGAAGTGTGGAAGACTTCGGGGGTAGACATAAATATTATTGAGGGTGAAGAAGAGGCCGACCTTATTTTTGAAACCCATATTGCAGATAAACTAGACCCTTCAGCGGCTTATTTGTACATGGATGTAGGAGGCGGCTCCACCGAATTGACTCTGTTTAGCAGAGGGAACAAGCAGTTTAGCAAAAGTTTTAAGTTAGGAACGGTTCGTTTACTGCATGGCAAAGTAGGGGAGTCGGAGTGGCAGTCAATGAAGGAATGCTTGGAAGACCTACATGGGAGCTTTGGTGCCATGCAAGGCATTGGCAGCGGGGGCAACATCATTAAAATTAAAAAGATGACCGGCATTCCAGAGTCCAAGCCCATGAGCCAAAGCCGCTTGCAAAGCATGTATAAGGGCTTGTCGGCCATGAGTTATGATGAGCGGATTCGAAGTTTGAATTTAAATCCGGACCGTGCCGATGTGATTTTACCTGCCGCTCAGATTTTTCTGTTTATGTGCAAACATGCTCAAATTAAGCAGATTTGGGTGCCCAAAACCGGTTTGTCCGACGGTATTATCCGCAGCATTTATGCACAAAGCTTGCAGAAAGGGGCTTAAGTTTTGTCCTGTTTTCTGGCGTTTTTTACGGTTTCTTCGTACAGGGCAACCCATTCCTCTACCGACATTTTTTGAGCGAGCTCGCCGAGTAGCTCAAAGGGAATGTGTTCTTCTTTTTTGAACCGAATGCAGGCTTTTCCCATGTCTAATTTTACCGGCATACGCTTTTTGCATTCCTCTTGAAACCAGACCAAAAGCTCAGGCTGTGCATACAAGCCCATGTGGTATACCGCAAAGTGACTCTTTTGAGCGGCAAGGTAAATAAAAGGCAGGGGCTCTTTGGGATTGCAGTGGTAGCCCTCGGGGAATCGACTGTGGGGCACCACAAAGGCCGGCATTTTGTATTGCATTTGGGCTTTAAATCCCTGCGGAATATGCTTGGCAATGCTGGTGTACAGTTTTTCGAAGGTGCCTCTTTTTTCTGTAGGGAGTTTGTTCAGGTATTCTTGCACATGGTCGGTCATAATCGTTCATTTGGCAAATGGCATATACCTAAAGGTAAAACATTTAACATTTTATTGGCAAGGCTATTTATGGGGGCGGGGCTTCGACCTTGATTGCGCCAGGGTTAAATGGCCGCCAAACGCTCGGCTTAAGCCTCTCTATCGCATGGATGAGCGC
>CAZJFM010000050.1:15798-17686 GCA_964545365.1 uncultured Candidatus Competibacteraceae bacterium
AGGCATTCCGTCTTTACTAATCTTTTATCACAGCCAATTCAAATTAATATTCCGAATCCCCTGTTCCCGAATCAAAGCCCTCACTTTATCCGTTTTAACCTTTTGTCCCGGAATTTTGCTGTCGTGGGTTTCCACCAAGGTTTGCTTGACCTTTTGATGCAAGCCTTTGGCAATAAACTTCTCCAACAGCTCGCATTCCGCACCCTCGATGTCAATTTTTAGCAAATCGACCGTTCGATCCAAGCCTTCAATGAATTCGGTGAGGTCAATAATCTCCACTTCCACCGATTTTCCTTTGAGCACATTGCCTTTTTCTGCTAAAATCGAAGACCCAAAAGCCCAAAAGGCTTCGTCTCCGGAGGAGGTACCCTCATGAAAATAAAGTTCGGTGCGGGTATGTTTGTCCCATACGCCTTTGGGGTGCAGATGCACTTTGGGGTTTTCTCCTACCCGTTTTTTGAGTACTTCAAAAGCAAAGGGATTGGGCTCAAAAGCATGCACTTCGGCGCCTGTTGCGGCTAACTTTGTGGTAATGTCACCCACATTGGCTCCGCAATCAATCACCAGCGAACCGGCGTGCAAACCTTTGAGGTAACGACCAAACATTATGCGGGTTAGGATTTTTTGAACCAGATTCTTTAGTTGTTGTATTTGCTTTTTCATGGTTTGTGAGGTGTTTTTTGGGCCAAATGAAGGCGAATGTTGCGTAGGTATAGAAAAATGCCCAGGCTATGCGAAGCTAGCAGCACCGGGTCTTTTCTAAACAGGGCATAGGCTAAAATCATTAGGGAACCACAGGCGCTGATGAGCCAAAAGCCCAGCGGAAGTTCCGAATTTTTTTTTCGCTCCGACACCATCCATTGAAACACAAAGCGAAAGGTAAAGACCACCTGCGCCAGCAGTCCCCACCAGAGCCAAAAGCCCGGAATGTCCTCGTTTTTAAGCAATTGTTCCCAAAGGATTTGCGGTTGCCAGGCCACCCAGGCAATTACCGCCACAGGCAATACCAAAAACAGCAAACGAAGCAGCAGCGGCATGGACCGCCAAGCCCCCTTGAACTGTAAATTCCGGACGTACACGGCGTAGGTAAGCAGCTGTCCCGCAGCAATGGCCAAATCGTTGCGCAGCATACCGTAGGTAAACATGAGCACTGCCGCCAACAGGCTAAACTGCCAATACAAAATAGGCGAAACCACCTTGCCTGCCCGCTCGGACTGAAACCACTGCACCAGCGTCCGGCTGAAAAACAGCAGCTGCGCGGCAAACCCCAAAGCATAAATCAGCCAGTGCGACATGGGGCAAAGATAAGCCTTGTAGGCTTGGCCAAGGCCAAGGAATTATTTGGGCCCCGGCTCCGTTTGCAAAGCATCGTCCCTATCCGTCCTCTTTGCGGCCCTGCCAAAGCAAAGCCAAGGCTGCCGGGGCTGCGGGGTCCCCTACATATTGGGGCCTCCTCGCTCCACGGCAGCCTAAGGCTTTGCTCCGGCAGGGGCCTCCAAACGGCCGGGGGGCCATATTCTAAAGTCCCTTTACCTTAAGCTTTAGACCATTGCCTCTTATTCCGCACAGAGGCATTGTTCGCAAGCTGCTTCACTTTCAAACCCTTTAGCATCGCAGCCGGAGTAAGAAATTTCGGTGCATTGGTTTTGATTGGCATTGTAAAACCAGCGGCTAAAATAGGCTTGGCAGGCTTGGTCGACAGGCACCGTTTCCTTGCATACCGGATCTTCGGTAGGGCAGTCGTCGCTGCAGCTGCCTAGAAATGGAGTCAGCATCAAAGCAAGCGCAGGGGCTAGAAGCGTAGGTTTCATAAACAGGTTCCTTTAAGATTTATCCTTGGGCGTCTGCCGTGGGGCCATACACCGAAGGCAAGGGCACATCGAGCATA
>CAZJFM010000051.1:0-17529 GCA_964545365.1 uncultured Candidatus Competibacteraceae bacterium
CGCATTGCCATGCGTCGAATTCCAACGCATTACCATGCGTCGTATATTATATCCCCAAATCAATTCCCTTGGCGACGTCCGCGGCGGTTTTTGGGCGCATTGCCTTGGCGGGCCTGCTGCTGTTTGGCTTTTTGCGCCTCTTCTAATCGACGCATGAACTTACTTTTCTTTTTGGGATTCTGTTTGTTGGCCTCAATTTTGGCGCGCAACTTGTCCTCGTCAATAAAGAATTTACGAATGGCCAGGGTAATGCCTATAGAAACCACGTTCGACAAGAAATAGTAGTAGCTAAGGGCCGAGCTGTAATTGTTTAATACACCAAGGAAAATCAAGGGCATAACATACATCATGATTTTCATTTGTTGCGCATTGGCGCCGGTTTGCATTTGGCCGCTGGTCATGCGGGTATACAAAATGGTGGTTACCGTCATGAGCAAGGTAAACAAGCTTACATGGCTTCCGTAAAATGGAATGTTGAACGGCAGTGCCAGAATGGAATCGTAGGTCGATAAGTCTTCGGCCCAAAGGAATCCTTGTTGGCGTAGCTCAATGGCGGAGGGGAAAAAGCTAAACATGGCCAACAAGAAGGGCATTTGCACCAGCATGGGCAAGCAACCGGCCAAGGGGTTTACGCCTGCCTGCCGGTAAAGCGTCATTACGGCTTGTTGCTTTTTCATGGCCTCTTCGGGCTTGAATTTTTTGCTTAGCTCATCCACTTCAGGCTTAAGAATCCGCATTTTGGCAGAGGAAACAAAGGTTTTGAAGTTTAAGGGCGAAAGCAGCACCTTAATGATTAGGGTAAGCAACAGAATAATCAAGCCATAGCCTAAACCCAGTCCGTCGAAGAAGTTGAATACCGGTATAATAAGGTATTTATTGATCCAGGTAAAGATGCCAATGTAGCCTAAGTCAATTTGGTCTTCCAGTCCAATTTCGTAGGTGGCAAGGGTTTGGTAATGCAGAGGTCCCATAAACCAGCGCATGGAAACCTGCTCCTGTGGTTGGTAGCTGTAGGGTAGGGAAAGGTTGGCCAGAAAAGCCATATTAACCGTTGAGTCCTCCTCGTTAGGCACTCCGGCTTTGGCGGTAACGGGGCGTTTAAACAAGCCGTCGTTTAGGATGAGGGCGTTGCAGAAAAATTGTTGTTTAAAAGAAATCCAACGCAGGGATTCGTCGATTTCTTCTTCGTTGGCGCCTCCGCGGCCGATGCGGCTAACGCTTTCGTCCTCGGTTTGGTAATAAATGGTAGTTCGGCTGCGCTCAATTTCTGCATCCAATTCCTGGCTTGGCGCCAATTGAGACCAGGCCAAGGGCAAATCGGCCTGCCCGGGATCGAGTACGCGTTCCAGATTATGAAAATGGACAGAAAAGTCAAGCATTCGACTTTCTTTGGGTAGGAAATAGCGCCATTCCAGGTAGCTGTCCGGTGCGCCGGCAAAGACTTTAAAACTTAAGCCTTGCTCATCTATGGGGCTTGCATCAAAATACAAATCGCCGGTATTGATTTGCCTTCCCTCGGTATAAAAGCTAAGGTCTAAGAACGCAGCTGCCTCGTGAATTAAATCAAGCGCTTCTTCGCTGTTTTCGCTAAAATGGTCGTGGTAGGTTTGGTAGTCTTTGAGTTTTGCAGAAATTAGGCGGGCTCCTTTGCTCAAAAATTCCAGCCTCAAAAATTCGTTTTCCAATACAAAGCGCTCGGCTTCGCCTTGCGCATGAGCGGCAAAGGCACCGAACTGCTGTTGATTTTGGGTCGAAAGCAGGGAATCGCGTTTCGCCAAGGAAATAGAATCGGTAGCGTTTAACAGGCTGTCAGGAATAACGGCTGCTAATTCGGAGGACTCCTGTTGGTTCAGCTGTTTCACCGAATCCAAACGAAGGCTATCGGTTAGCCGTTGAATACTATCCAAACGTGCCCGCTCTTGTTGCTGGGCCTTTATGGTAGCTTCATCGGGTTTAGTATAAATAAAGTAAGCTACCATCAATGCACTGATGAGCAGCAGTCCTAGCAGTTGTTTCTTATCCATGTGCCGGTGTAAGCATGTGTATTGGTTGCCTTATAAGCAGGGCGCAAAGTTAGTGTGCTGCGGACTTTTGACCAAAGGAATTTGGTTTTGTTCCGATAAACCTTAAAACTTGTTGCTTGATTATTTGCTCAAGGAAAATACCTTTGTGCTATCATGATTAGACCAATTGTTCTCTCGGTTGCCCTTTTTCTTGTGGGCGCAACAACTGCTTTTGCGCAACAAGCAACCCTCAAAGGGATTGTGGAACAAGAAGAATCCAGAGAAGTCTTGCCCTTCGCCTCGGTTCAATTGGAAGGAACTCGATACGGTACCAGCACCGATCAAAACGGCTTTTTCTCCATTACTCAATTGCAACCCGACACCTACAAGGTGGTTATTTCGGCGCTAGGCTATGAGGCGTATCGCGCCGAAGTTGCCTTGGAAACGGGACAAATAAAGCAGCTCAAGGTCCGATTAAAAAGTTCAAGTAAGGAGTTGGATGCTTTTGATTTTGAGGCCGATAAGATTCAAGAAAAACGAGAGAACACCAACGTATCTACCATTTCCATAACCCCGGAACAAATGGAGCGTTTGCCCAGCTACGGCGGCGAGTCCGATGTGGCGCAAATCATGCAAGTGATTCCGGGGGTAACCACCACCGGCGACCAAGGTGGACAGCTCTTTATTCGTGGTGGTCCACCCATTCAAAATAAGGTGCTTTTGGATGGTGCCGTTATTTATAATCCGTTCCACTCCATTGGTTTCTTCAGTGTTTTTGATACAGATTTGCTCAATAACTTTGAGGTGTATGCCGGAGGCTTTGGCGCCAACCACGGGGGGCGTATCAGCTCCATTATGGACATTAGTACCCGCGATGGCAACAGAACACGTCTGGCAGGAAAAGCCAATGTGAACACCTTTACAGGAAAATTCATGTTGGAAGGTCCTTTGGCGCCTAAAAAAGACGGTGCCGCTCCGGTTACCTTTATGCTTAGTGCCAAAGGGTCTTTCTTGGAACAATCTGCCAATGTATTTTACCCCTACGCCGATAGCACCGGCCTGCCCTTTAATTTCTTTGATGGCTATGGCAAAATCACTGCCTATACCGGAGACAATGGTTCTAAGGTGAACTTCTTTGGCTTTAGCCACAACGATTGGGTCAATTTCAATCAAACGTCGGATTTAAATTGGCGCTCAGCAGGCGGTGGAGCCAATTTCTTTTTGATTCCGGGGGCTGCCAATGTAAACATCGATGGGGTGTTTAGTTACTCCAACTACCTCATCAACTTGGAAGAAACCGCCGCACCCCCGCGTTCTTCCGAAATCAATGGCTTTAATTTCAATGTGAATTTCCACCAGTATTACGGCATCAATCGCTTGTCTTATGGCATTGAAGCCAACGGATTCAGCACAGATTTTCGTTACGAAAACGGCCAGGGAAGAACCATATCCCAAACCGAGAACACCACCGAATTCGCCACCTACGTGCGCTATAAGTTTCTGGCCGGAAGGTTTGTATTTGACCCCAGCGTTCGGGTGCATTATTATGCTTCGCTCAACGAAGCTTCCCTTGAGCCACGTTTATCCATGAAAATGAACATCACGGAACATTTTCGTTTGAAAGCAGCCGGAGGATTGTACAGCCAAAACCTTATTGCGGCCAATTCCGACCGCGATGTGGTGAATCTGTTTTATGGCTTTCTTTCGGGAAACGAAAACCTGCCGGACGAATTCAGAGGAGAAGAGATTGGAAGCAGTCTGCAAAAAGCCCAACATGCCATTTTTGGTGCTGAATTTGAATTGTTCAAATTCTTAGAGTTTAATGTGGAAGGCTATTACATGAACTTTAACCAGTTGGTAAACATCAATCGCAACAAACAATTCGACGATACGCCCGACAACAGCGCCGTTCCCGATTACCTCAAAAAGGATTTTATCCGGGAAACCGGTTGGTCTGCCGGCTTGGATGTCCTAGCTAAAGCCGAGTACAAAAATTGGTACTTATGGGTGGGCTATTCGCTTATGGCCATTGGCCGCTCCGATGAAATTCAGGACTACACCCCACACTTCGATAGGCGTCACAACGTAAATGTGGTGGCTTCATATCAGTTTGGCAAAGACAAAGCCTGGGAAGTAAATGCACGTTGGAATATGGGTACGGGATTTCCCTTTACCCAAACCCAAGGGTTTTATGAATTTCTGGATTTTCAGGAAGGAATCACAACCGACTATACCTCGGAGAATGGTGAGTTAGGCATTGAATTGGGCGAAATCAACACCGGCCGCTTACCGGCCTACCATCGTTTGGATGTGAACATCAAGCGCAGGTTCAATTTCGGCAAGTACACCAAACTCGAAATCAATGCGGGGGCAACCAATGTCTACAACCGAAACAATATTTTCTACATCGACCGCATTACCTTCGATCGGGTAGACCAATTGCCCATTATTCCTACCGTTGGATTGAACCTGAGTTTTTAAAGGAGGTTTTTTCGAAGCGAATCTGGGTTAAAATCGCGATTGTCTTCAGGGTGGTAGTTCTATAGCGCAGAATGGATTTCACGCAAAGTCGCAAAGCCGCAGCGCGGAGTTCCATTAGTGCGGAATAGGATTCACGCAAAGTCTCAGAGCCGCAAAGGGCCATTGACGGTGCCAACTATTTTACGCATTGGTCCTGCTGCGCCTCAGCCTTTGCGCCTTTGCGCCTCTGCGTGCCCTTACACCGCGACAACGGTTTCACACAAAGTCGCAGAGCCGAAAAGACCAGGGTTTTAACCCTGTTACCTTTAGCGCGGAATAGGGCAGACAAAAGCCAATCATTATAAGTGACGGGAGGCATCCCGTCTTTACACCCCTCATCACAGCTCTATCCCCTGCAACTTTCTATACCAACGCATCGCTTGCCGGTCCGAAAAGGAGGCCAAAAAGTCAATAACTTGTCGTGCCAAGGCATAGACGCTTTGTTCCGGAGTACAATCCACGGGCAATAAGGCCGTAAGGTTTCGGTTGCGCGCGCTGCATCCATCCCCATGCTCCCACCGATCCAAGCAAGCCTCCATAAACATATCCATAAGTTTCGGCAGCAATTCAAATCCGGCAGCCTGAAGCTCCAATACCCGCTCGGATTGATAAATTTGTTTCCTAGAAAAGCCTTGCAAGGCCTTCATGGATTCGCTTTCAGGCAAAAGCTCGTCCAGCGAACGGTCCAAAGCACCCGAAATATAAGCTTCTGCATTGGCCACATAGGTATCTCCCGCCGACCGAATCAATTGTTGGATGGCCATGGCACGGAGCAATCCGGCTTGATCTGCCAAAGGCCTTGTCCAAAACCTCGGATCAGGCTCAAAAGCCTTACCTAAAATAGGTTGAACCAATTCCAACATGCCGGTTAGGGGCACCACGCCCATCAAAACCGCATCTTCTAAGTCCACCAAGAGGTACGAAATGTCGTCGGCGGCTTCAACCAACCAACACAGAGGATGTCTGCCAAATGCGCCCAAGCTTTCATCGGCCACCGGCAAACCACAAGCTTCAGCCATGGCACGGAAAGCCTGTTCTTCGCTTCTAAACCATCCGTATTTTTTTTGACTGCGTTTGCTTTTGTCTCGTTTGGGAAAATAGGCAGGACAAGGGTATTTGCTAAAGGCTCCCAGCGTGGCAAAGGTGGGCCTAAGGTCTTTCCTGCCTACCAAAAGCCGAAACCCTTGGGCATTTCCTTCAAAGGCTTGCAAGTCTGCCTGTTCTTCCACAGTCAATCCCGGCAAATGATTTTTTTGAAACCAACGACTTATAGCTTCTTCTCCGGCATGTCCAAAAGGAGGATTTCCCAAATCATGGGCCAAAGCAGCGGCGGCGCAGACTGCTCCCCATTGAGGACTTAAGTAAGCCGCATCCGAGGCCAACAGGCCTTTTTCCATTAAGCCTTGTGCTGCTTGCCGACCAAGACTTCGCGCCACACTCGAAACCTCCAAACTATGGGTTAAACGGGTATGCACAAAATCGTGTTCGGGCAGGGGAACTACCTGTGTCTTATTTTGCAAAGACCTAAAAGGACGCGAAAATATTATCCGATCCAAGTCCACCTCAAACTCCATGCGATGGGCATCGGCATTTCCTGCTTTGGAGCCTCGGCTGTCCGGCCTTTGCTCACTAAACCATTGATTCAGTTGTTTCATTGTTGCATAGCATCTTGATCCAAGCCTTGCGCTTGCATCCATTTTGCGGTCATCAAAAGCGCCGCCGTCTCTGTTCTCAGCCGTGCCGCACCCAAGGGCATCATCTCCGCATGATGGGCCTGCAGCATTTCCACTTCCTTTGCCGTAAAATCTCCTTCGGGACCAATAAAGCCGACGGCCACGGCATGTTGTGGTGCAGCCTCTTTAGGCCAATCCAGCTTTGGGGCTTGTTCTTTGCAATAGGCCAGACGCCAAATACCCGGAGGAGCCAAGCGCATGCAGGCCTCCAATTTCATGGGCTCAGCCACTTCCATCAGCGTAAAACGTCCCGATTGCTTCATGGCCGATTGGGCAATTTTCTCTAATCGGTGCATCTTTATCCTCGAATAAGGCGATCGCTCGGTCAACAAAGGATAAAGCTTTTCAACCCCCAGTTCCGCGAGTTTTTCCACCATCCATTCAAAGCGATCTGCTTTTTGCAACATACCAACGGCCATGTGCAAGGGTAAATTTGGTTTTGGTAAGGGCGCTAAATCTTCCAACCATTCCAATGCCTCACCTTCGGCAATGCTGCAAAGCGCCCCTTTGCCCTTGCCGTCGCAAACCCGAATGCTGCTTCCTACCGGCAATCGTAGAACCTTTAACGCATGTTTCCACTCCTCAGGCGGTAAGGCCCAGCCCTCCGGCCCATGCGCGCCAAAAAACAAACCATCGTGGGCGGTGTTCTGCATAGTGCGAAGGTAATAGAAATGGTATTTGGGCGGTGGCCGGGCTATCCGCTCACAGTCCTCATGTCAAAATTAAGGGCTGCTCCACGTCCTGCAGGGCTTCCAAGGTCGCCCGCAGGCCTCGGCATCCCTAAATTTTGCCATTCCGGGCTGCCGCTGCTATCCCTACCGCAGGAGATTACGGAGCAATGACCAAACTGGTGGTGAATTTCCTTCCTCCGCCCCGAACTTCTACAATATACGTTCCCGAAGCCCATCCCCGAATGTCCAAATCCATCTGAACCAATGGAGGGCTAAATTCCATCTGCTTTTTCATTACTTGCTGGCCCAAAATATTGTGAACCGTCAATTCGTACCAGCCGGTTTCAAATACCGGTATTTTAAGACGTGTGGTGTTCTTGGCCGGATTGGGAAACAGCTGCATTTGTGCCTTGCTGGTTTCTTTTATGGAGGTGGCCGCACATTCCACAAAGGGAATGCCCACACCCACCCAGTCGGTAAAGCCGGTCACTTGCACGGTTTGCGCATCGGCACCAAACCAGTCTTGAATCACCGTAGCCATAATCTGCCGGTAATCAATACCCATAGGAATGTTACCGTTTTGCAAAGCACTCAAATTGGCATTATTCCCAAATACATCGCCTTCCACACATGGGCCAAAGGCCATAAGCGGCGCTCCATTGCCGTGGTCGGAACCAAAACTGCCGTTCGATTTAACCCGGCGACCAAACTCCGACATGGTGAGCGTTAACACGCGTTGGTCAAGCCCCAATTGTTCCAAATCCTTATAAAATGCCCGAACACCTTCTGCAATGTGGTACAAAAGTGCGGCATGGTGCCCCATGGTGGTATCGGTTTCCTCTACCTGATTCGCATGGGTATCAAATCCACCAATGCGGCAAAGGAAGATTTTGGTTTTGCAACCACCACTCAACAAGCGCGCAATAATTTTTAGCTGGGGTGCTAACGGGTTGTTTAGTGCTCCTTGCGGCGCCAAATATGGATATTGCTGAGGGTAGGGGGTATTGCTGTTGGAACCTTGAAGCCAAACATCACGCAATCGACTGGCATATACATTGGCCTCTTCTTCAATCTGCATAATATACTCCAGCTCATCTCCGGCATGGGTGTCCGGAAGACTCAAGGGAGCCGACCCTCCCACGGAGTTAATCAGATTATAAAAGCCCACCGGATCCGAAATGGACAAGCCCAAAGGAATGCCATTGTCTCGGTGAAAGGCCAAAGAAACTCCTGTACCTATTTCAATGGCCAAAGGATCCTCCATTTGAGGATTGGGATAATCGTCGGGATAATTGGGGAATTTATGGTCCAAATAGCGTCCCATCCAACCCGAAGAATAATAGTCGTCGTAATCGCCGCCCATAAACCAAACATCCCTGCTCCTAAAGTGGCTCCCGTTCATGTAGGGATACGAAACGTTTTGAATCACAGCGGCGCTTCCTTCTTGAAACATCTGCCGAAAGGCATCCATGTCCGGGTGGGCACCCAAGGCTCGGTTCGAAGGCAAACTATTGCTTAGGGGAATTACCGAACGGGCCCCTGTTTCCGGTAAGGCCAAATTGGGTCGATGGCTGTAATATTCCGGATATTGGTCTAAAGGCACAAGGGTATTTAAACCGTCATTTCCTCCATGCAGCTGAATGAAAATTAGGACCCGGTCGTTGGTGCTGTTTGCGGCAGCGGCTTGAAAAACACCCTGAGGTGACAGAGCACGCACCGGAACCCCTTGAAGCGTGAACGCCGCACCTGCGGCTGCCGTACCTGATTTCCGTAAAAACGATCTGCGGTCCATAATCAATAAATTTGATATTCAGGAGATTGTAAAATTCTTCTAAAAAGCTTCTCCAACTGAGTGTTCACCGTTGTAGAGGTCCCCCCCTGAGCAAAACTGTTCCATTCGGCAGACCAAACAGCACCCGTTATGCCATCCAGCAATCCTTGATCCCTAAACTCTTGGCGACGAGCTTGATCCAAATCAATCGGAACCAAGAAATTACAAACCTCCAAAACCAATTGGTCCGGATCCGAAGGGTTGCTGCAATAGTTCGTAATCCATTGCTCGGGTTCCAACTTAAACATCAGATTGCCCATGACATCTGCAACGCCGGCCATTATACTTTCTCCATATTTGTACCTCATGGCCAAATAGTTTGGAGTAATCCAAAGGCGATTAAAGGAGGGAAACTGAAAAAATGGATCATAGCCCGCCACATCATAAGGTTCGTGCAGCTGCAACCCTTGCCCATCCATAAAACCCGTTATGGCATTGCCATAGGCTCCGTAAAAGGCATTTAAGTCCACCGATTCCGAGGGCATGGCCACTTCCAATGACCTAAGCGTCCCCACCGTAATTTCTAAAGGGGATTTTATGATTGCCCCTATATTGTCGTTGTTGCTGATTTGATCGTCTACATCATAAAAATGTTCCGAACTCAACAAGGTTTGAAGCACAGGAACAATTTCATAATTGGCCTGCATCAATTGCTGCGCCAATGGTTCAATAATGTCTTGTTCTATTTCCGGAGTAATGTCATAATAAACGAAGAACCGGTAGAGTTTCCGACAAATATACTTGGCGGTATGGCTGCTTTGAAACACCATATCTATAAAGGCATCCAATTCGGCTTCGGCATCTGCCTTGGAATTTCCGGCCGGGGTAATGCTGGTGTTGTTAAATGCGGGACCAAAATTCTTGGTTCCGGCATCGTGCTGGGTCGCTACCTGTCCATTGCCTTTAAGTTTTCCTCTTGGAATTCCGGTAACCGTATCCACTGTGCTGAAAGTGTGGTCAATATCCCAACCGGTAAGCAAACGCGTGGCCTCTTTTACATCGTTTTCTGTAAAGGTGGTATAGTCGGTAGGACTTACCTGAGCTCCCTTGCCCACGGTAAAAAGCTCAAAAAATTCACGAGCAAAGTTTTCTTGAGGAGAGGCAGCCACATTCAGCTTTCCATCCAAATGTGCCAACATAGCATTGTCTACGCAAATAGCACGCGTTAGGGTTTTGTAATTGCCTAAGGCATATTTCCTAAACAACTGATGCTGGTACCAAATGGCAGCAGAGTTGGTGACTCTGCTCGAAATGGTCGGAAAATGGTTGTGCCAAAACCATACCATGCGCTCGAATATGCTGGTAGGATGTCTGTGTACATTGGCCATCCACCAAGCCATGAAATGCCCGCGCAGGTCATTGTCTCCACTATTGCCCGGTCCCGGAGAAGGATTCACCCAACTGGATCCCGTTGCCGGATCCACAGGTGGATTTACCGGAGGATCTGAAACCAAAATGCTGGCCAAAATTTGGCCCGGCGTTTGACCGGTGGCAAATTGTATTTCAGATTGGCTTGGACCTAAAGTCACTCTGCGCATTAAATGACCGGCTAATCTGGGGTTCAGCGGTTGGGAATACGGGGCCAGTGATGCCATAGTTTCACACACTTAAAAACATCTCAGACAAAATGCCTGAACATGTCGTGGTTTGTACGGCTAGTTTACGAATAATTACACAAAAAACCTTCGTCGACTTCGTTTTAGTTTATCCCGGCTATGGCCAAACGCCATTATTCTTTATTTTTATGCAATGAAATCACAAAGGTCTACCTATCCTTTGGTCGTGAATGACCAACGCAAGGTCCACCGGATTACATTTTCTACCATGATGGCTACCTTGCTGAGTGCCTTTAATGTAGAAAGGGGCTTTGTGTATACCCTCAAGTTGCTGCTCCTTAGGCCGGGACAACTCATGCAACTGTACCTCTGGGAAGGTCGCTACATAGTATATAGCCCCTTTAGGCTTTTGCTGGTGACTACCGCCCTGAGTTTGTTTTCCGTTTATTTATTCGACTGGGGCGAAGGTTTTCAAAACTTTCAAAAAGGAGTAGAAGAGGGGCAAAACATGGGCCAGCTCGAGCCAAATGCCGTCCAAAACTTGGTCCTGGAATGGTACAACTTATTATTATGGCTCTTCATCCCTATTATGGCGCTTTTCTCTTGGGCCTTCTTCTACAAAAAGGGCTACAACTATGCCGAACACTTGGTGTTTCAAACGTTTCATATTTGTCAATTGAATGTGTTGACCCTGGTGTTTGGAATGCTGGTTCCTTGGACTTCTTCTGGCCCCGTTTACTTCATTATTATAGTTGGAAGCTCAGCCTATTACCTCTTTTCTCTGTTGTCGTGGATTAAGCCTAAACCTTTGCCCGGATTTCTGCTTGGTTTGCTTGGCTATGTGGCTGGTTATTTAGTCTATTTCTTTTTACTATCCATGCTGATAGGCATAATATTGGTCTTCTCTCAAAAATATTTTGCGTAATTTAGTATTGGTTCCCCGCCCGTAATTGGCATAGCAATGCAGCATATTACAGGCAATTGGAATCAGTCCTCCTATGTATTGGCCGGTGCAGGAACCGGTAAAACATCTTACCTGCTCAACACCGCCTCTTCAGCCCCTCCCAATACCTCCTTACTTTTTTTAGCTTTCAACCGTAGGGTAGCCCAAGAAATTCATAGTCGATGGAAAAGCAAAACTTCCACCTCGAAGGCCTCCTCCCTGCCACACATGGAGGTAAAAACCATCCATGGCTTAGCCTACCAATCTTTAGGTCTTAGCCAAAAATCCAGGGTAGTTCCCAATTGGACTCCCGGTCTCTTGGAAGAGGTGGATGTGTTGAAGTCTTGGCGCAAAAAATCGCTTGGAAGGGCAAAAAAACTCCAAGCCATTCGTTGGGCCGAAGCTGCTCTTCGGTTTGGAGCTTCTCCAAACGCACTTCCGGAACCTGAGCAGTGGCTTGTTCCTTCGCCTGCGCTGGATTTTTTATTGGCCAACCGCACCGCCATTGAATCTCTATGTCAGGAATTATTGCTGAACTTGAGCCACTACAATATGCCTCTTTGCCATGATGCCTACCTGCATCTATGGCTTAAACAACAACACAAGCTTCCACACCAAGCCTTGTTTATGGACGAAATGCAGGACCTCCAACCCCAAATCAGCCAATGGCTCCTAACTCAAAGCATGCCCATGCATTGGGTGGGAGATCCCGCCCAACATATTTATGCCTGGCGTTTTGCACAAACTCCGCCTCCGCCTCCTCACTTTGAGCTTAGGCATCTCAATCAAAGCCACCGCTTAAGCCTACAACCTACCCAACTGGCCAATAAGGTGCTTTTTTGGCTGCAACCCTATGGCTTGTACTTAGATGCCCTTAAACCGCAAGGCCCTCCAAACAAAGAATTGGTGCCTTTAATGCATTTGTTTCGTACCAATTTGGGCTTGTTGCACCGCCTTTTGGAACTTATGGATGCCCGACATTGCCCCTCCATTGGCATGGAAGGTCAGTCCGGCGATAAACTTTGGCGTCAAGAGATCCAATTGCTTAAAGATTTAATCGCACTTAGGAATGGCAAAAAAAGGGGATTCAAAAATGCCTGGCTCAATGAGGTTGCCGATTGGAAAGCCCTTGAAACCCTGGCTAAAACTTCTTCAGACCATACGCTAGCACAATGTATGCGCTTGGTCAAAGGATATGGTAAGGCACTGCCCGGACTGTTGCAACGACTTAAAAAACGTACCCTTCCCGAAGAGCATCGATACCAAGCAGATTGGCTTGGAGCAACCGTTCATTCCGTTAAGGGACTGGAGTACAAAAAAGTTTCTCTGGCCTCTGATTTCCCATTATTGTCTGATGTTCAGAAAACACTCCACCTTTCCAAGGAGAAAAGTTTGCAATGGCAACTCGCACGTGAGGAGGCACATATTTGGTATGTGGCCTTTACCAGAGCCGCTGCAAAAGTGTCCGGGCCGGGACTTAGCGCCTTTGAAAAGGACCGGCTAAGGTCAAAGGAAAGGGAACTTACCGCTTCTTCTGCCGATCCAGCATAATCTCCATGATTTGGATGGCATTGGTGGCTGCACCTTTTCTAAGATTGTCGCCCACAATCCAACAATGGAAGCCATGGGTTTGGGTCGGATCTCTGCGAATCCTTCCTATAAATACTTCATCGTAGCCCGCAACATCCAAGGGCATAGGATACGTCATGGATTCCGGCTTGTCCAGCAGGTTCAAGCCCGGTGCCTTATTGAAAATTTCCAACAATTCCGGCATATCAAAGGGCCTAAACGTTTCTACAACCACCGATTCAGAATGGCCAATGGCTACCGGAACTCTGGTGCAGGTGGGAGCAATCAATATATGGTAATCGTTCAATATCTTTTTGCTCTCTCGAATGAGCTTCATTTCCTCCTTAGTAAATCCCTCTTGCTCAAAACTATCGCATTGCGGAATCACATTGCCATGAATAGGGTGGGGGAAACAGTCGGTTTTTTCCTCCTTACCCTGTACTTCATCTACCCACTGTTGATAGCCTTTTTGACCCGCACCCGAAACGGACTGAAAGGTGGTTACCACCATCCGACGAATGCCCAAGCTCTTATGCACAGGCGCCAAAGCCACCATCAATTGTATGGTGGAGCAGTTGGGATTGGCAATCAACCGCTCTTTGCCGGTCAACCAAGCACCATTCACCTCCGGAACAATCAAAGGAGTATGCTGATCCAACCGCCAGGCTGAGGAATTGTCAATAACAACCGTTCCCGATTCAGAGAACTTTTTAGCCCAAGTCTTACTTACTTCACTACCTGCCGAAAAAAGGGCAAAATCCGGTGCTGCTTCTAAGGCAGTAGCGACATCTACCACCGCAAACTCTTTGCCTCCAAAGGGGATTGTCTCACCCACCGAGCGTTCAGAGGCCACAGGCACTAAGGTTTCTTCGCCAAATCCTCGCTCTTCCAGTATATGTATCATGTGCCGGCCTACCAGACCTGTAGCACCTACTACAGCAATTTTCATCTTAATTCTTTGGTAATCAAAGACAGCTACAAACCCAAAAATAGTATAATTACCTTTACATTCGCCTCATCAGTTCAATCTACCTCATGAAAGGACTCTATCTTTTTTTAAGCTTTGCGTTGGCTCTGCCTTTGGCAGCCCAATATTCCGACGATTTTTCTGACGGTGACTTCACCAACAACCCCACTTGGCTCGGCGATGCCGCTCAGTTTCAAATTAGTGTGGGCAATGCCCTTTGGCTAAACGACGGCGCAGCCCAATCCAGCAATGTCCGCTATTTGGCAACGGCATCCAATGCCATCGATAATGCCTCCTGGGAAGCCTTGGTTCGCCTGGAATTCAATCCCTCTTCAAGCAATTTTGCACGCTTTTATTTGGTATCCGATGTGGCCGCACTCTCCGGTAACCTAAATGGTTACTTCATTCTTATTGGAGGAGCTAACGATGAAATTGGCTTGTACCGACAAACCGGATCCACAACCACTCCATTGATTCTGTCTCCCCCCGCTTCGGTAGACCAAGATCCGGTGAATGTGCGCGTTCGTGCTACCCGCGACAACAGCGGAAACTGGGAGCTCCTTTGGGACGCCACCGGAGGAAACAATTTTGTCAGCCTTGGCACAGCCACCGACAACTCCCATACCTTTTCGGCCTTTTCCGGTGTGTATTGCCGATACACCACCACACGTGCCGATAAAATGTTCTTCGACGATTTTGTGGTGACCGGTACCGGACAAAGCGATCAAATCCCGCCAACCGTTAGCGCGGTGGCCGCTGAGTCTACCACTCAAATTCGGGTAAGCTTTTCAGAACCTGTGTCTCCCGCTACCGCCTCCACCACCTCCAATTATTTGATTTCCTCCGGTATAGGAAACCCCAGTGCCGCACAACCCAATCCACAAGCCGCCAACGAAGTGGTTTTGACCTTGGCCACCCCCCTCAGCACCTCCACCTTATACAACCTGGATATTACCGCCGTTCAGGATTTTTCGGGAAATACCATGCAAGATACCAGCCTCCCTTTGGCCCTGGTGGTAGCCACTTCCGGCGATATTGTCATCAATGAAATCCATCCCGACCCAACACCCGCCATTGGCATGCCCGAATACGAGTATATTGAACTCTACAACCGGACCAACCTTCCCATAAATATCGACCAGTTTGTCCTTAGAGTGGGCTCCTCAGACCGCGTACTACCTGCCGCCACCATTCAACCCGACAGCTTTTTGGTCCTTACCGATATCGATGCCCAAGGACTATTCCTGCCCAACACAGCCATAGCTTATTTGAACTCCTGGCCATCCCTTACCAACAGCGGTGCCACCATTGAGCTCGAAGATTCCACCGGCACCTTGCTCGATCGGGTAAGCTACGATTTAGATTTCTACAACGACGCTTCCAAAGACGATGGAGGCTACAGCATGGAGCGCATCAATCCCAACGAGTTTTGCGGTGGCTCCGGAAATTGGGCAGCCTCCCTCAACAGCTCCGGTGGAACCCCCGGTCGATCCAACAGCGTGTTTGACCCGACCCCGGTGGCCCCTGCACTTACCCTAGTTGAGGCCGAAACCGCAAGCCAAGTGCTTCTGGAATTCAATAAAGAATTGGATGCCGGCTCCATTAGCCCTGCCAATTTTAACATTTCAGGCGGTATTGGAGCGCCATTGTCTGTTGCGCTTGTGGCACCAAACCAACTAAGGCTTCTTCTTGGGCTTGCCCTTCAAGTAAACACTACCTACACCCTTAGTTTTGTAAACGACATCAACGACTGTGCAGGCAACAGCTTTGGCGCAGGAACCCAAGAAGACCTGTTGTTTTATGCACCCGAGGCTTTTGATGTGCTCATCAACGAGTTCATGGCCGACGAAGCCCCGGCCGTATTGCTGCCCGAAGCCGAATACATCGAACTGTATAATACCAAAGATTTCCCCATCAATCTGCGCGACTGGACCATTGAAGTGGGCAGCAGCAGCTACACCATTCCTTCCGGTGTTATTCCTCCCGATAGCTTTGTGGTCTTGGTCGATGGAGACGAGGCCGCCCTGTTCACAGGAATCAATGTGGTTTCCATGCCATCTTTAGGTTCCTTAACCAATACTTCCGGCACCATTGCCCTTAGAGCGCCGAACGGCTCCCTGCTGCACAGCGTGCTCTATTCCGACGACTGGTATGGCAGCAATGCCAAATCCTCCGGCGGTTGGTCGCTCGAAATGATTGACCCAAGCAACCCTTGCGGTGGACGCAACAATTGGACGGCCAGTACCAACACCCAAGGAGGAACGCCCGGGGCTACCAATTCCGTACTCGGAACATCCATAGATGCCTCGGCTCCACGCATGTACCGCAGCGGCTTTTTAGCCCCCGACACCGCCTACCTTTACTTTAGCGAACAGCTACGTCCCGGAAGCTTGGACCTTTCCGACATCACCCTAAGCGCAGCTCCCGGCTTGCCCATAGATGTTCGATTGATCCAGCCTGAGCTTCAAGTAGCCCGCATCCTGTTGGCCAATCCCATCAATCCGGGAGAAGAAGTGTTGGTAACCATTAGCGGAAACGTAGAAGACTGCGCAGGCAATGCCATGCCTCAAGACAGCGTGCGTTTGCGCAATCCGGATGCCATTTTGGATCAAGACCTCTTAATCAATGAAGTATTGAGCGACCCCAAAGATGGCGGTATTGACTACCTTGAAATTTACCACAACGGCACCGAGGCGGTAGATCTATCTCAACTGTATTTAACCACCTTGGATACCCTTACCGGCGAATTCGAAACCACCTACCAGGCATCTCCCTTGCCCTTGTTGCTCTTCCCCGGCGAGTACCTTTTGCTCTCCGAAGATCAAGAAATTGTAAAATCACAGTACCTCACCGAAGATTCCCTCGCCTTTTGGGACGTAGAGGACTTGCCTTCCCTCAACAACGACGACGACGCCATCACCCTAGTGAACATAAGTCTGCAAGTAATCGATCACCTCAGCTACAACGCCGACGAATTCCAGTTTCCCTTATTGGAGACCACCGATGGCGTGGCCATGGAGCGCATCTTGTTCAGCAATCCCACCCAGGACCCCACCAATTGGAATTCAGCGGCCCAGGCTAAAGGCTTTGGCACCCCGGGCTACCGAAACTCCCAGGCGGGAATATTGGAACCCATGACCGAGGACATCGTATTGGATCCCGACATCTTTTCGCCGAACAGCGACGGGTATAAGGACCAAATGTTCATTCGCTATCAGCTCAGCGAGCCGGGCGCTTTAGGCACCGTAACCATTTACGACGCGGCGGGGCGTTTGGTCCGCACCTTAGCCAACAACGTATTATTGGAAGCTTCCGGCCAATTCATATGGGACGGCATCGACGACGAGGGCAACAAAGCCCGCACGGGCATCCACATCGTAGCCTTTGAAATCTTCAGTCCCGACGGCAGAACCGAGCTCTACAAAAAGCCCTGCACCGTGGCGGCCCAGTTTTGATTTGGGCCTTTTTTCCATAATCAGGCTAAGCTCCGTATCTGCCCTTTGCATCGGTGCTCAGGGCCCCGTACTTTAGATGATGGTCGCAGTAGCAGCGCGCAGCGTCTCCGAAGTTAAGGGCTAGGCTACTATCTGCCGATAGAAAATGAGGACATTGAGACCGTTGACGCGTTGTGTTTTCAAGGCGAATTAAGGCACGGCCAAATTGAAAGTCCGCAGTTTACTAGTTGTAAATGAGGAACTTGAGATTTGGCCGTAACGCCAAGTCGCCGCAAGAATAG